>DATCZX010000188.1:0-4336 GCA_036525695.1 Gammaproteobacteria bacterium
CACGGCGAGGTGACCGACCCCGAGGTCGACATCTTCGACCGCGAGGCGCGCTTCATCGAGCGCGTGCTGGAGCCGCTGCTGCGCGACTTCCCCGGCCTGCGGGTGGTGTTCGAGCACATCACCACCGCCGAGGCGGCGGCCTGCGTGGTCGACGGGCCGGATCGGCTGGCGGCGACCGTCACCGCGCACCACCTGCTGCTGAACCGCAACGCGATGCTGGTCGGCGGCATGCGCCCGCACCACTACTGCCTGCCGGTGCTGAAGCGCGAGCGCCACCGGCAGGCGTTGCTGGCGGCGATCGGCAGCGGCTGCACGCGGCTGTTCCTCGGCACCGACAGCGCGCCGCACCCGCGCGGCGGCAAGGAGTCGGCCTGCGGCTGCGCCGGGATCTTCACCGCCCACGCGGCGCTGGAACTGTACGCCGAGGCGTTCGCCGCGGCCGGCCTGCTCGACCGGCTCGAGGGTTTCGCCAGTCACCACGGCGCGGACTTCTACCGGCTGCCGCGCAACCAGGGCACGCTGACGCTGGTGGCGCAGCAGACGCCGGTGGCGGCGACGCTGCCCTACGACGGCGACCCGCTGGTGCCGTTCCGTGCCGGGGAGACGTTGGCCTGGCGCCTGGCCGGTGCGGCCGGATGAGCGACGCAGCGGCCCCGGCCAGCCCGCTGGCGCAGCGCTTCCGCGGCTTCCTGCCGGTGGTGGTCGACATCGAGACCGCCGGCTTCAACCCGAAGAAGGACGCGCTGCTGGAGATCGCCGCGGTGCTGCTGCGGGTCGACGCGGCGGGCCGCTGGGAGCGCGACAGCACCCACGCCTGCCACGTGGAGCCGTTCCCGGGCGCCAACCTCGACCCGTCGGCGCTGGCCTTCAACGGCATCGACCCGTGGCACCCGTTCCGCTTCGCCAAGCCCGAGCGCGAGGCGCTGCTGGCGGTGTTCCAGCCGGTGCGCCACGCGGTCAAGGCGGCCGGCTGCACCCGGGCCATCCTGGTCGGGCACAACCCCCTGTTCGACCTCGGGTTCCTGAACGCCGCGGTGGAGCGCACCGGGATCAAGCGCAACCCGTTCCACCCGTTCAGCAGCTTCGACACCGCGACGCTCGGCGGGCTCGCCTACCGGCAGACGGTGCTGGCGCGGGTGGCCGAGGCGGCCGGGGTCGCGTGGGACAGCGAGGCGGCGCACTCGGCGATCTACGACGCCGAGCGCACCGCCGAGATCTTCTGCCTGATCGTCAACCGCTGGGACGAGATGCAGCAGGAAGCGGTCGCCCCCGGTTGATCAGCGGGGGCTGAAGGCGCCGCTCAGTGCGCCGTGGCACCGGCGGCCGCGGCCACCATCTGCTTCAGCTCGCCGCTCTGGTAGAGCTCCAGCGTGATGTCGCAGCCGCCGACCAGCTCGCCGTCGATATAGAGCTGCGGGAAGGTCGGCCAGTCGGCGTAGCGCGGCAGGTTCTCGAAGACCTCGGCGTCCTGCAGCACGTTGACGAAGGCGAACTCCGCGCCGCACGACTCCAGCGCCGCCGCCGCGCGGCTCGAGTAGCCGCACATCGGGAACTGCGGCGTGCCCTTCATGAACAGCACCACCTTGTTGCCCTTGACGATCTGGCCGATGCGCTCGAGTACGTCCATGCTGAATTCCTCGTAATTTGGTCAAGTATTGGCGCGGCATTGTCACACAGGCGCCCGGCCCGCGCCAATTGACCCGGGTCAAGCGCTGCCGGCGGCGTCGACGTTCTGCTGCAGCCAGTACTCGAGCAGCGCCAGGTGCCAGAGCTTGCTGCCCTGGATCCGCGTCAGGTGCGCCTCCGGTTCGGCGAGCAGCCGCGCGACGTAGCCCGCCTGGTAGAGGCCGCGCCGGCGCGCGGCGTCGCTGTGCAGCACCTCGCGCATGAACTCCAGGAACGGCCCGCGCACGTACTTCAGCGCCGGCACCGGGAAGTAGCCCTTCGGGCGGTCGATCACCGCGTCGGGGAGCAGGCCGCGGGAGATCTGCTTCAGCGGGTGCTTGCCACCCGACTTCAGGCGCAGCTCGGGCGGCATCCGCGCGGCCAGCTCGACCACCTGGTGGTCGAGGAACGGCACCCGCGCCTCGAGCCCCCAGGCCATGGTCATGTTGTCGACCCGCTTGACCGGGTCGTCGACGATCAGCGTGGTCACGTCGAAGCGCAGCACCTGGTCGAGGAAGGTGTCGGCGTACGGCTCGGCGAGCCGCGCGGCGACCAGCGCGGCGGTGTGGTCGGCGCCGTGGAAGCGCGGGTCGACGGTCTCCAGGTACTCGGCGTGGTCGCGGTCGAAGTAGTGGCGGCGGAAGCGCTCGACCGCGGGCACCGCGGGATCCTCCGCGAGCATCCGCGGGTACCAGAAGTAGCCGCCGAACACCTCGTCGGCGCCCTGCCCGCTCTGCACCACCTTGACCGTCCGCGAGACCTGCTCGGCGAGCAGGTAGAAGGCGACCGCGTCCTGGCCGACCATCGGCTCGGCCATCGCCCGGACCGCCTCGGGGAGCCGCAGCAGCACCTCGTCGTTGGGGATCCGGTAGCGGTGGTGGCGGGTGGCGAAGCGCTCCGCCACCTGGTCCGAGTACTCGAACTCGCTGCCCTTCTCCTCCGGCTGGTCCTCGAAGCCGACCGAGAAGGTGAGGATCTCGCCGGCCCCGGCCTCGGCCAGCAGGCCGACCAGCAGGCTCGAGTCGAGCCCGCCGGAGAGCAGCACGCCGACCGGCACGTCGGCGATGCGCCGGCGCTTCTCCACCGCGGCGCCCAGCGCCTCGCGCACCGCCTCGGTCCACTCCCACTCGCTCAGCGGGCGCTCCGGCCGGGTCGCATCGAGCAGCCAGTAGCTGCGCTCGCGGCAGCGGCCGTCGCGGTCGATGGTCAGCGTGCTCCCGGGTGCCAGCTTGCGCACCCCCTGCAGCACCGTGCGCGGGGCCGGCACCACCGCGTGCAGCGTCAGCTGGTGGTGCAGCGCCACCGGGTCGATCGCGGTGTCGACGCCGCCACCGGCGAGCAGGGCCTGGATGTTCGAACCGAAGCGCAGGCGCCGGTCGTCACGGGTCCAGTAGAGCGGCTTGATGCCGAGCCGGTCACGGGCCAGCAGCAGCCGCTGCGCCGCGGCGTCCCAGACCGCGAACGCGAACATCCCGTGCAGCCGCTCGACGCACGCCTCGCCCCAGGCGTGGTAGGCCTTGAGGATCACCTCGCTGTCGCCGTCGGTGAAGAAGTGGTAGCCGCGCTCGCGCAGCTCGGCGCGCAGCTCCGGGTAGTTGTAGATGGTGCCGTTGAACACCAGCGCCAGGCCCAGCTCGGCGTCGACCAGCGGCTGGTTGGCGCGGTGCGACAGGTCGATGATGGCCAGGCGGCGATGGCCGAAGGCGAGCGGGCCGTCGCTGTAGCTGCCGCCGTGGTCGGGGCCGCGGCGCTGCAGCCGGGTCAGCATGCGCCCGATCGCCTCCAGCGCGGGCGCGTTCCCGTCGAAGCGCAGCTCGCCACAGATCCCGCACATCGTCGCCGTTCCCGTCGCTGGTCGCGGCCGGGAGTGGCCGCGGGGCCGCCGCATCTTAGCAGAGGGGGCCGCCTGGCCACGGGGGGCCAACTGACCGAACTCAATGTGCCATGCCGTTGCGTAGTCTAGATTGAGCGGCAAAGCGGGACGCTGTGGCGGCTGCCCAGCGGAGACCCTCTTTTTTCTTACCCGCACCGTACTCACTCAAACGCAACCCAGGAGCAACCGCATGGAACACGTGCTTCCCCCCCTGCCCTACGCGATGGACGCGCTGGCCCCGCACATCTCCGCCGAGACGCTGGAATTCCACTACGGCAAGCATCACCAGACCTACGTCACCAACCTGAACAACCTGGTCAAGGGCACCGCGCACGAGTCGCAGACCCTCGAGGAGATCGTCAAGTCCTCCTCCGGCGGCATCTTCAACAACGCCGCGCAGATCTGGAACCACACCTTCTACTGGCACAGCCTGAGCCCCAGCGGCGGCGGCGCGCCGAGCGGCAAGCTGGCCGACGCGATCAACGCCAGCTTCGGCAGCTTCGACAAGTTCAAGGAGGAGTTCACCCAGAAGACGGTCACCGTGTTCGGTTCCGGCTGGGGCTGGCTGGTCAAGAACCCAGACGGCAGCCTGGCGATCGTGCAGACCAGCAACGCGGCGACGCCGCTGACCACCGCCCAGGTGCCGCTGCTGACCTGCGACGTGTGGGAGCACGCCTACTACATCGACTACCGCAACGCGCGACCGAAGTACCTCGGCGCCTTCTGGGAGCTGGTCAACTGGGAGTTCGCCGGCAGCAACCTCGGCTGAGGCCGGGAGCACCCGTCGCGGGGCAGCCC
>DATCZX010000189.1:0-3381 GCA_036525695.1 Gammaproteobacteria bacterium
CCTCGATTTCCGCACCCCGGCCGACGAGTACCGCTACGAGCAGAACCGTTACCAGAGCTACGCCATGCTGGTCGCGCAGATGCGCCAGTCGAGCGAACTCGGCGAGCAGGCGCTGAAGCTCGCTCAGCGCTACCAGGACGAGGGCGAGACCCTGCTCAAGCAGGCCGAGGCCGAGGCCGCCGGCGGCCAGTACCAGCAGGCGATCCAGACCATGGAAGAGGCGAACAAGCGCCTGGTGCGCTCGCTGCAGATGCTCGGGCTGTCGATCCCGGGCTGAGTCCCAGAGCGGCCCGGGCGGGCCGCACCGCTCACGTCACCCGGATCACCGCGGACATGCCCGCCTCGGCGTGGCCGAGGATGTGGCAGTGGAACATCCAGTCGCCCGGGTTGTCTGCGACGAACGCGACGCGCGCCTCCTCGCCCGGTCCGAGCAGCACGGTGTCCAGCTTCATGCCGACGCGCTCGGTGTCGCCGGTGTGGCTGACCACCTCGAAATGGTGGCCGTGCATGTGCATCGGGTGCGGCCACGCGGAGTGGTTGCGGAAGTGCAGTACCGCGGTCTCGCCGCGCTTGAAGGTGAACTGCGGCGGCATGTCCATGCGGTAGCCGACCACCCCGTTGATCGCCCACATCTTGCCCATCATCACCAGCTGCGCCAGACCCGCGATCTGGCCGCGCAGCTCGGCGCGGCCGAGGTCGCCGAGGTCGCCGCCGTCGAGCAGCACGTCGTAGGTCCTGGCGTTGGCCATGTTGGGCGTCGCCAGCGGGTTGGGTGGCAGGCGCATCGGCTCCTGCAGCGGCGCCGCGCGCAGCGGCTCGTCCGCGTAGACCAGGTCACGCAGGCGGAACGGCGACTGCGGGTAGGAGGTGTCGATGACCGGAGTGCGACTGCCGGGGGCGCCGGTCAGGTCCAGGATCAGGTCGACGCGCTGCGCCGGCGCCAGCTGGACCATGCCGGCACGCGGGCGGAACGGCTCCACCGGCTGGCCGTCACGGGCGACGATCCAGGGATCGAGGTCGCGGAAGCGCAGCGCGAAGATGCGCGCGTTGGCGGCGTTCACCAGGCGCAGGCGCAGGCGCTCGCCGCGGCGCACCGGGAAGTCCTCGGAGATGCGGCCGTTGACGGTGACCGTGTTGCCGAGGCGCCCCGCGCGGGCGAAGTCGCGGTGGTTGTCGAAGTCGTCGACGATCTGCGCCTGGGCGTCGAGGCGCCAGTCGTCGAGCACCCAGACCACGTCGCGGTCGACCTGCGGCGGCTCGACCTCGTCGACGATCAGCGCACCGTAGACCCCCCTGCCGATCTGCTCGGCGGTGTTGACGTGCGAGTGGTACCAGAAGGTGCCGGCATCGGGCGGGGTGAACTCGTAGGTGAACGACTGGCCCGGCATGATCGGCTGCTGGGTCAGCATCGGCACCCCGTCCATGGCGTTGGCGATGCGCAGGCCGTGCCAGTGCACGGTGGTCGGCTGCGGCAGGCTGTTCTGCACCGCGACCCGCAGGGTCTCGCCGCGGCGGCAGCGCAGCAGCGGCCCGGGCGACTCGCCGTTGAACGCCCAGACCTGGGTGTTGGGGAACGGGCCGTCCGAGAATTTCACCTCGGCGGGGGCCGCGGTCAGCTGGAAGTCGCGCACCGGCGCGGCCAGCAACTGCCCGAGCGGCAGCGCGGAACCCAGGCCGAAACCGGCACCCGCCTGGAGCAGGCGACGGCGCGAGATGGGGAACGAGTTGCTCATGCCGGTATTGTGCTGCCTCGGCTGCAACCCCTGCAACCGGCCCGGGCAGCCCCGCCGGGGCGGCATTCGCCGGCTCCCGGGCGCGGTCCCGGCGCGGCGGCAACCGGCTCGGGAGGCCTCAGCAGCGGCTGGCGCGCTCCTTCAGGAAGGCGCAGAAATCGGCGTGCAGCTCGGGGTGCTGCAGCGCGTACTCGACCGTGGCGACCAGGTAGCCCAGCTTGCTGCCGCAGTCGAAGCGCTGTCCGCTGAAGCGGTAGCCGAGGATCCGCTCCTCGGCGAGCAGCGCGGCGATCGCGTCGGTCAGCTGGATCTCGCCGCCGGCACCCGGGGTGACCCGCTCGAGCATGCCGAAGATCCGCGGGGTCAGGATGTAGCGCCCGACCACGGCCAGGTTGGACGGCGCCTCGGACGGTTTCGGCTTCTCGACGATGCCGCGGATCTCGCTGCGCCGCGCGTCGAGCGGCTGCGATTCGACGATGCCGTAGCGGTCGGTCTCGTTGGGGTCCACCTCCTCGACCGCCAGCACGCTGCAGCGCTCGCGCGCGTAGACGCCCGCCATCTGCTTCAGGCACGGCGTCCCCTGGCCGTCGATCAGGTCATCGGCGAGGATCACCGCGAACGGCTCGTTGCCGACCAGGCCGCGCGCGCAGAGCACCGCGTGGCCGAGCCCCAGCGCCTCGGGCTGGCGCACGTAGACGCAGGTGACACCGGTCGGCACCACGCCGCGGACGATGCGCAGCAGGTCCTGCTTGCCCTTGCGCTGCAGTTCGCTCTCGAGCTCGAAGTTCCTGTCGAAGTGGTCCTCGATCGCGCGCTTGCTGCTGCTGGTGACGAAGATCAGCTCGTCGGCGCCCGCCGCGACCGCCTCCTCCACCGCGTACTGGATCAGCGGCTTGTCGACGATCGGCAGCATCTCCTTGGGATTGGCCTTGGTCGCCGGCAGGAAGCGCGTGCCGAGACCGGCGACGGGGAAAACGGCCTTGCGGATCATCGGGTGGATCGTCCTTGCAGCAGCACGGGATGGCGGCGGGCCGGCGCGCAGCATCGCTCTGCTGGACTGCCGGCGGCCGGCAGACGATGATACCCGCTGGCAGTTCGCGCTCCAATCCACCCGCAGCCTACCGGGCAACGCACATGGACCCGGCTCCACGGATACTGATCGTCGACGATGACCCGGAGATCCGCAGCCTGCTCGGCGACTACCTGGCACGCCAGGGACTGCGCACCGCCGCGGTCGGCGACGGCACGGCGATGTGGCGGCACCTCGAGCGTCACGCGGTCGACCTGCTGGTCCTCGACCTGATGCTGCCCGGCGACGACGGCCTCGAGCTGTGCCGCCGGCTGCGCGCCCGCTCGAGCGTGCCGGTGATCATGCTCACCGCGCGCGGCGACGACACCGATCGCATCGTCGGCCTCGAGCTGGGCGCCGACGACTACCTGCCCAAGCCGTTCAACCCGCGCGAGCTGCTCGCCCGGATCCGCGCCACGCTGCGCCGTGCCGGCACCGGCCGCGCGGCGCTGGGCAGCGGCGAGCGGCCGCGCCGGCTGGGCTTCAACGGCTGGACCCTCGATCTCGCCGCGCGCGAGCTGACCGACCCCGACGGCACCAGGGTGCCGCTCAGCGGCGGCGAGTACCGGCTGCTCGAGG
>DATCZX010000190.1:0-23689 GCA_036525695.1 Gammaproteobacteria bacterium
CAGCAGCATGCGGTTCAGCCACGAGTGGATGACGCCGTCGCCCGGGCGCAGCGCGACGCCGCCGCGCTCCGGGATGAACTGCGGCAGGGTCTTGTGCGTGGTCACGTCGACCGGCGTCGGGGCGGCCGCGGTGTGGCAGAAGCTCTGCATCACCAGGTCCGAGGAGAAGCCGAGGCAGGCCAGCTCCTTGAGCTCGTCGCGGGTCATCGGCCCGGTGGTGTCCTGGGAGCCGACCGTGGTCATCTTCGGCTCGCAGTAGGCGCCCGGGCGCACGCCCTCGACGCCGCAGGCGCGGCCGACCATCTTCTGTGCCAGCGTGTAGCCCCTGCCGCTGTCGGGCGGCTGCTCGGGCTGGCGGAACACCTGCGACGGGCCGAGGCCGAGGGCCTGGCGCGCCCGCCCGGTCAGCGTGCGGCCGATGATCAGCGGGATGCGGCCGCCGGCCTGCACCTCGTCGAGCAGCACCTGGGTCTTCAGTTCGAAGGTCGCCAGCGTATCGCCGGCGGCGTTGCTGATCTTGCCCGCGTAGGGGTGGATGGTGACCACGTCGCCGGTCTCCAGGCGGTCGACGTCGCACTCGATCGGCAGCGCGCCGGAGTCTTCCATGGTGTTGAAGAAGATCGGCGCGATCTTGCCGCCGAGGACCACGCCGCCCTGGCGCTTGTTCGGCACGCAGGGGATGTCGTCGCCGGTGTGCCAGAGCACCGAGTTGGTCGCCGACTTGCGCGACGAGCCGGTGCCGACCACGTCGCCGACGTAGGCGACCGGGTGCCCCTGGGCCTTCAGCGCCTCGATCTTCTCCAGCGGCGCCTCCATCCGCGCCTTCAGCATCGCCTTCGCGTGCAGCGGGATGTCGGGGCGGCTCCAGGCGTCGGCTGCCGGCGACAGGTCGTCGGTGTTGGTCTCGCCGGGCACCTTGTACACGGTGACGGTGATCTGCTCCGCCAGCGGGCTGCGCGCGGTGAACCACTCGGCGTCGGCCCACGACTGCAGCACGGCCTGCGCGGCCGCGTTGCCGCCCTTGGCCTTGGCGGCGACGCTGTCGAAGCCGTCGAACACCAGCAGGGTCTTCTGCAGCGCGCTGGCGGCGTCCGCGGCGACGGCCGCGTCGTCGAGCAGGTCGATCAACGGCTGGACGTTGTAGCCGCCGAGCATGGTGCCGAGGAGCTCCACCGCGCGCTGGCGGCTGATCAGGGCGCAGGCGACCTGGCCCTTGGCCACGCCGGCGAGGAACTCGGCCTTGACCCGGGAGGCGTCGTCGACCCCCGGCGGCACGCGCTCGGTCAGCAGCTCGACCAGGAAGGCCTCCTCGCCGGCCGGCGGGGCCTGCAGCAGCGCGACCAGGTCGGTCACCTGCGCGGCGTTCAGTGGCAGCGGCGGCACGCCCTCGGCGGCCCGTTCCTCGACGTGCTTGCGGTATGCGTCCAACACGATGATCACCTCTCGATGTTTGCCTTGCCCGCGAGCCAGCTGCTGCCGGCCTACCCATAACGATATGTTACCCGCATACAAAAATTATTGATAGCCCTCGCGATGGGCGCACAGGGCCGCGGAATCGCCCTCGCGGGAGCCGGTGCTATCATCGGTCGCAGCCCAGGCGACGGCCGCAGGAACATGTCAGCAACCTCGATGGAACTCTCCCCGCTTACCGCGCTTTCGCCGGTGGACGGTCGATATGGCAGCAAGGTCGCCGATCTTAGGCCCATATTCAGCGAATTTGGCCTGATCAGGCACCGTGTGCTGGTCGAGGTGCGCTGGCTCCAGGCGCTCGCCCGGGAGCCCGCGATCACCGAGGTGCCCGCGCTGAGCCAACATGCCACCCAGCTGCTCGACGCCATCGTCGAACAGTTCGGCGAGGCCGATGCCCGGCGCATCAAGAACATCGAGCGCTCGACCAACCACGACGTCAAGGCGGTCGAGTACTTCCTGAAGGAGCGCATCGCCGGCAACCACGAGCTCGAGGCGGTGGCCGAGTTCATCCACTTCGCCTGCACCTCGGAGGACATCAACAACCTCGCCTACGCGCTGATGCTGCGCGAGGCGCGCACCCAGTGCCTGCTGCCGCTGGCCGACCAGCTGGTCGACGCGTTGCGCGCGCTGGCGCACCGGCTGGCCGAGCTGCCGATGCTGTCGCGCACCCACGGCCAGCCGGCCAGCCCGACCACGCTCGGCAAGGAGCTGGCCAACGTCGTCCATCGGCTGGCGCGGCAGCGCGCGCAGATCGCCGCGGTGCCGCTGCTCGGCAAGATCAATGGCGCCGTCGGCAACTACAACGCGCACCTGGTCGCCTACCCCGAGGTCGACTGGCCGGCCTTCGCCGAGCGCTTCGTCACCGGGCTCGGGCTCGACTGGAACCCGTACACCATCCAGATCGAGCCGCACGACTACATGGCCGAGCTGTTCGATGCGGTCGCCCGCTTCAACACCGTGCTGCTCGACTTCGATCGCGACGCCTGGGGCTACATCGCGCTCGGCCACTTCCGCCAGCGCACGGTCGCCGGCGAGGTCGGTTCGTCGACCATGCCGCACAAGGTCAACCCGATCGACTTCGAGAACTCCGAGGGCAACCTGGGCATCGCCAACGCCCTGCTCGGCCATTTCGCCGCCAAGCTGCCGGTCTCGCGCTGGCAGCGCGACCTGACCGACTCGACCGTGCTGCGCAGCGTCGGCGTCGCCCTGGCGCACAGCGCGATCGCCTACCTGTCGACGCTGCGCGGCCTGGCCAAGCTCGACCCCGATCCGGCCCGGCTCACCGCCGAGCTGGACGCCAGCTGGGAGGTGCTCGCCGAACCGATCCAGACGGTGATGCGCCGCTACGGCATCGAGAAGCCGTACGAGAAGCTCAAGGAGCTGACCCGCGGCCAGGGCATCGACCGCGACACGCTGCGCGCCTTCATCGAGGGCCTCGAGGTGCCCGCCGAGGTGCGCGCGGCGCTGCTCGAGCTGACCCCGGGCAACTACACCGGCAACGCCGCCGCGCAGGCGCGCGACATCTGATCCGCCGGACCCTGGCCCGCCACCACGCAGACGGAGACTGCCGATGGACAAGCCGATCGAGGAACGGGTACTCGGCGAGGATGCCGGCGAGATCGTCATCGCCTCGCTGCAGGAGAATTGCGCCGCGGTCGACACCCTGCTCGGCCAGGCGCGGCGCAAGCTGCTGCTGTTCACCCGCGACCTCGAGCCGCGGGTGTTCGACCGCGAGGAGGTCTACCAGGCGATCCGCGAGCTGGCCACCTACAGCCGCTACTCCGAGGTGCGCATGCTGCTGTTCGACTCGGATCGCATCGTCAAGGACGGCCACCGGCTGGTCGACCTGGCACGGCGGCTGTCGAGCTACATCCAGATCCGCCTGGTGCCCGACGACTACAAGGAGATCGCCAGCAGCTTCATGGTGGTCGACGACAAGGGCTTCCTGTACCGCAGCCTGGCCAGCCAGTACGAGGGCGTGGTCGACTTCAGCGAGCCGAACCGCTGCCGCGAGCTGACCAAGCTGTTCGGTGACGTCTGGGAGCACAGCGCCCCCGACCCCAACCTGCGCCGCCTGCACATCTGACCGCCAGCGGCTACCCGGCTACGGCTGCCGGCACAGCAGCGGCGAGCCGTCGGGGCTGACCTGCGACATCCGCGCGCGGCCGTGGTTGGCGACGATCACCGCGCGCGGCGGCACCCCGCCCCGCTCCGCGCACACCGTGTAGGTGCCGTTCGCACCCGGCGACAGCCCCGTCGGCTGGAAGGTCAGCCGCCGCCGCATCACGCTGGTCACCAGGCTGACCCCGGGCTGCGCCCCGGTCACGCGGTGCAGCCGCTCGCCGGGGTCGTGCTCGCGGTCCGCATCGACGTCCTCGAACAGGATCCAGCCGCGGTGCCAGTGCCCGTCGGGCAGGCAGCTGCTGCCGTCGGCGCTCGGGCAGAGCACGGTGCGCCGCCGCTGCATGATCGCCAGGCTGCGCGCCAGGTTGACCTCGGCCATGAACTGGCTGGCCGTCGCGCGCACCCGGCTGCCCGCCTGCAGGTCCGCCAGGCTCGGCGCCGCCAGCGTCGCCAGGACCACCGCGACGGCCAGTACCACTCCCAGCTCGACCAGGCTGAAACCCCGTTCACGGCGGGCCGGGCACGGCCGCGCCGACGACTTCCCTGTCAGCATCCTCAGCTCCTTCCGGGCGCGTCCCTGCGCCGCGTCTGCCGGCGGGCACGACTTGCCCGCCGTGGACCATTGTGCCGGGAGCGGGGCCCGCTGTCGGTAGGCTCAGGCGGAAAACGGCGTCGTTGCCGGCCGACGGCGGAAACGCTCGCGGCGGCCCGCAGGCCGCCGCGACGGGGACCGGGAGGGTTGTCGGGCTAGGCGGGCAGCACCGCGGCGATGCGGTCTATGGCCTTGTCCAGGTTGGCCTGGCTGGTGGCGAACGAGATGCGGCCGTGACCCGGGGCGCCGAAGGCCGAACCGGGGACCAGCGCGACGCCGGCCTCGTTGATCAGGAACTCGGCGAAGGCCAGGTCGTCGGCCAGGCCCAGGTGACCGATCGCTGCGCTGAAGTCGGGGAAGCTGTAGAAGGTGCCGTCGGAAGGCAGGCAGGTGACGCCGGGCAACTGCTGCAGCCGCGCGACCAGCTTGTCGTGGCGCTGCTTGAACGCGGCGCACATGTCGCGCACGCACTGCTGGTCGCCGTTCAGCGCCGCGACCGCGGCCGCCTGCGAGATCGAGGTCGGGTTCGAGGTGCTGTGCGACTGGATGTCGGTCATCGCGGTGAGCAGCTTGGCCGGGCCGCCGGCGTAGCCGATGCGCCAGCCGGTCATCGAGTAGGCCTTGGAGACCCCGTTCAGCACGATGGTGCGCTCGTACAGGTCGGGGCAGGCGTCGAGGATGTTGCTGAACGGCTCGTCGGCCCAGACGAAGTGCTCGTACATGTCGTCGGTGGCGATCATCACCTGCGGGTGCCGGCGCAGCACCTCGCCCAGCGCGGCCAGCTCGGCCTTGCGGTAGGCGACACCGGTCGGGTTCGACGGGCTGTTGATCACCACCAGGCGGGTCTTCGGCGTCAGCGCCGCCTCGAGCTGCGCGGCGGTGATCTTCAACCCCTGCTCCATCGTGCCGCTGACGATCACCGGGGTGGCGCCGGCGAGCAGCACCATGTCCGGGTAGGAGACCCAGTACGGCGCCGGGATGATCGCCTCGTCGCCGGGGTTCAGCAGCGCCTGGGCGAGGTTGAAGAAGCTCTGCTTGCCGCCGCAGGAGACCAGGATCTGGTTCGGCTTGTAGTCGAGGCCGTTGTCGCGCTTGAACTTGGCGATCACCGCCTGCTTCAGCGCGGGTGTTCCACCGACCGCGGTATACTTCGTCTGCCCCCCGCGAATCGCCTCGATCGCCGCCTCCTTGATGTGCTCGGGCGTGTCGAAATCGGGCTCGCCGGCACCGAGGCCGACGATGTCCTTGCCCTGCGCCTTCAACTCGTTGGCGCGGGCGGTGACGGCCAGGGTCGGTGAAGGCTTGACGCTGGCGAGACGGTCGGAGAGCTGCACGTCCACGTTGCTGTTCCTCGGGATGATTGGGCCGATGTGCAAGGCTGCGCATGATACCCGATCGATCGTGGGGCCGACACTTGCCTGTGGGCACCGCGGGGCTACCCAAATGGGAGGGTAAACGCCCCGCCCAGCGCGCCCGTTCAGTGACGACGACCGCCGGGATGCCCGGCAGGAAGCAGATGCACCGCCCGTTTCGCCTGCACACCGAGTACCAGCCCGCCGGCGACCAGCCGGAGGCGATCCGCCGCCTGCTCGAGGGGCTGACCTCCGGCGAGGCGCAGCAGACCCTGCTCGGGGTCACCGGCAGCGGCAAGACCTTCACCGTGGCCAACCTGGTCGACCGGCTGCAGCGGCCGACCCTGGTGCTGGCGCCGAACAAGACCCTCGCCGCCCAGCTCTACGGCGAGATGCGCGCCTTCTTCCCCGACAACGCGGTCGAGTACTTCGTCAGCTACTACGACTACTACCAGCCGGAGGCGTACGTCCCGGCGACCGACACCTACATCGAGAAGGACGCCTCGATCAACGAGCACATCGAGCAGATGCGCCTGTCGGCGACCAAGGCATTGCTCGAGCGCTCCGATGCAATCATCGTCGCCACGGTATCAGCGATCTACGGCCTCGGCGATCCCGAGGCCTCCCACAGCATGGTGCTGCCCCTGCGCCGCGGCGACCTGATCGAGCAGCGCGCGCTGCTGCGCCGGCTCGCCGAGCTGCAGTACACGCGCAACGACGTCGAGCTGCGCCGCGGCACCTTCCGCGTGCACGGCGACGTCATCGACATCCACCCGGCCGAGTCCGAACAGGCGGCAGTGCGCGTGTCGATGTTCGACGACGAGGTCGAGTCGCTGGCGCTGTTCGACCCGCTGACCGGCGAGGTCGAGCAGGCGGTGCCACGCTACACGGTCTACCCGAAGAGCCACTACGTGACCCCGCGCGAGCGCGTGCTCGCGGCGATCGAGGCGATCAAGCTCGAGCTCAAGCAGCGGCTCGAGGAGCTCTACGCGGCGAGCAAGCTGCTCGAGGCGCAGCGGCTCTCCGAACGCACCCGCTACGACATCGAGATGATGCTCGAGCTCGGTTACTGCTCGGGGATCGAGAACTACTCGCGCTACCTCTCCGGGCGCGCCGCCGGCGAGCCGCCGCCGACGCTGTTCGACTACCTGCCGGCGAATGCGCTGCTGGTGGTCGACGAGAGCCATGTCACGATCCCGCAGCTAGGCGGCATGTACCGCGGTGACCGCTCGCGCAAGGAGAACCTGGTCGAGTACGGGTTCCGCCTGCCCTCGGCGCTGGACAACCGCCCGCTGCGCTTCGACGAGTTCGAGGCGCGCGCGCCGCAGACGGTGTTCGTCTCGGCCACGCCGGGGCGCTACGAGCTGGAACGTTCCGGGGCCGTGGTCGAGCAGGTGGTGCGGCCGACCGGGCTGATCGACCCCGAGGTCGAGATCCGCCCGGTGGCGACCCAGGTCGACGACCTGCTCTCCGAGGCGCGCCTGCGCGCCGCCGCCGGCGAGCGGGTGCTGGTGACCACGCTGACCAAGCGCATGGCCGAGGACCTGACCGAGTACCTGGCCGAGCACGACGTCCGCGTGCGCTACCTGCACTCCGACATCGAGACCGTCGAGCGGGTCGAGATCATCCGCGACCTGCGCCTCGGCGAGTTCGACGTGCTGGTCGGGATCAACCTGCTGCGCGAGGGTCTCGACCTGCCCGAGGTGTCGCTGGTGGCGATCCTCGACGCCGACAAGGAGGGCTTCCTGCGCTCGGAGGGCTCGCTGATCCAGACCATCGGCCGCGCCGCGCGCAACCTGCACGGCAAGGCGATCCTCTACGCCGACCGCGTCACCGGCTCGATGCGCCGCGCGCTCGACGAGACCGACCGCCGGCGGCAGAAGCAGTTCGCGCACAACACCGCCCACGGCATCACCCCGGAGACCATCCGCAAGTCGGTTGCCGACATCATGGAATCGGCCCGCTTCGGCGGCACCAGTCGCCGCGAGGTGGCGCAGGTCGCCGAGCAGAGCGCCGAGTACAAGAGCCAGAGCGAGGCGAGCCTGCTGCGCCAGGTACGCGAACTCGAGGAGCAGATGTACGGCCATGCGCGCAACCTGGAATTCGAACAGGCGGCCAGGCTGCGCGACCGCATCCGCCACATCCAGCGTTACGGGCTGGGTCTACCCGAGGACGGGCTGACGCCGTCCTAGCCCGGGGCGTCTGCAGGCAAAAAAAACTCTGTCCGGTATGGGATGAGGGAGGGATCCCGGACAGAGTTTGATGTACAGATCCGGGGGCAGGAGTGGATCTGTGGCGACAAAATAACCCAACCCGATGTAATGGTAAATGACCTGCATCAGCTTCGGCCGCCGCGCGGTGGCGCCGGGCCACGTCTCACGCCCGCGGCGAGGCAGCCGAGACCCGGGACCAGCAGCAGGTGGAACAGGCCGTTGTGGTCGAGGCGCCAGCCAAGCGTCAGCTCCAGGCCGCTGGCCTGGACCAGCGCGGCCAGCAGGGTCAGGGCAATCCCCGTCACCAGCAGCCACGCCCCGGGCAAGCGGCCATGGCGCCCCAGGCCCAGGTAGCTGCCCAGCGCGAACAGCAACGCCAGGGCCTGGTAGCCGAGGAACACCCAGAACGCCCCGCCCTGCCACTGCGCGACGGCATAGAACAGGCCACCGGCAACCAGCGCGGCGGGCAGCAGGCGCCTGGCCACCGGCTCACCCCAGCGGTCGAGCACCGCGCCGACCGCGAACAGGCCGATCGCGAGGCCGAGCGCCAGGTAGAGCGGGTGCCAGAGCAGGTCGCGCACGCCGGCATCCAGCGCGAGGCCGTGCGCCACCGCGCCGAGCAGCGACGCCCCGCCGAGCAGCGCGAAGACCCCGCCCCACAGGCGCGCACGGTACCCGCCGCCGGGGCCGGGACGGAGCAGGCCGCGGGCGAGGACCGCGCAGAGCCCCGCCAGCACGAGATCGGTCGCCGCGGTGGTGAGCTCGGTCTCGCTGGCGACCAGCTCAACCATCCAGCACCGCGGAGAAGCGCAACCTGACGTAGTCGACCGACCAGCCGCCCGGCTGGCGCCACAGCGCGGCGCGGCAGCGCGCGCTGACCTCCGCGATGAACGTGCGCTTCTGCTCCGGGTCCAGCCGCCGCGTGATGCCGTCGGCGAAGACCGCCAGCCAGGCCGCCAGTTCGCCCGGCAGCGGCGTGGGTCGCTCTAGCAGTTCGATCGACGCGACGCGGAAACCCGCCCGCGCGAGCTCCCCGGCATAGGCCTCCGGCGTCGGGAAATACCAGGGGAACTCGAACGGCCCGAACTCGGGGTGCGCGGCGAACACGGCACGCATCGCCGCGCTGACCTGCGCGACGTTGCCCGCCCCGCCGAATTCGCCGACGAAGCGTCCTCCCGGCCGCAGGGCCCGGCGCACGCCGTCGAGCACGGCTGCGGGCCGGCGCATCCAGTGCAGCGCGGCGTTGCTGAACACCGCGTCGAACTCCGCGCTGAAAGGCAGCTGCTCGCCGTCGGCGACGCCGGCGTCGAGCCCGAGTGCACGCGCCGCCGCGACCATGCCCGGGCTGGAGTCCACGGCGACCACCTCGGCCCCGCGGGCGGCCAGTTCCCGGGTCAGCGTGCCGTCGCCGCAGCCGAGGTCGAGGATGCGCTCGCCCGGGCGTGGCTGGAGCAGCGCGAGCACCTCGCGGCCGTAAGCCGCGACGAAGCCGGCGTCGCGCCGGTACTGCCCGGGTTCCCAGCGCTGGCCGCTCAGCGCGAGGGCCCCGCTGGCGCAAGAAACGGGTGGCGGTCGCCAGCGCGAGGTGGCACCCTGCGCTGCCCACGGCACCAGGACCGGCCTACCCGATGAACGCACGGCAGTGGTCGCTGCTCGCTCTGCTCGCGCTGCTCTGGGGCGGCGCCTTCTTCTTCGTCGAGGTGGCGCTGCAGGCGCTGCCGCCGCTGACCATCGTCGCCGCCAGGCTGCTGCTCGCGGCGCTGGCGCTGCAGGCCATCACCCGGCTGCTGCGCCTGGCGGTGCCGCACGCGCCGCGCACCTGGGCCGCATTCCTGCTGCTCGGGCTGCTCAACAACGCGCTGCCGTTCTCGCTGATCAGCTGGGGCCAGCAGGCGATCAGCGGCAGCCTGGCGTCGATCCTGAATGCCACCACGCCGCTGTTCACCGTGGTGCTGGCGCACTGGCTGACCGCGGACGAGCGCCTGGCGGCGCACAAGGCGGCCGGCGTGCTGCTCGGGCTCGGCGGGGTGATCGTGCTGGTCGGGCCAGGTGCGCTGGCCGGGCTCGGGGAGAGCCTGGCGGGCCAGCTCGCGGTGCTCGCAGCGGCGGCCAGCTACGCCTGTGCCGGACTCTTCGCGCGCCGCTTCCGCGCGCTGCACCCACTGGTCACCGCCAGCGGCATGGTCAGCTGCTCGGCGCTGGTGATGCTGCCCGTGGCGCTGTTCGCTGAGCACCCCTGGCAACTGGCGCCACCGCCGTTGACGGCGGTGGCCGCGGTGACCGGCCTCGCGCTGCTGTGCACGGTGCTGGCCTACCTGATCTTCTTCCG
This sequence comes from Gammaproteobacteria bacterium, assembly GCA_036525695.1. Lineage (GTDB taxonomy): Bacteria > Pseudomonadota > Gammaproteobacteria > QNFN01 > QNFN01 > DATCZX01. The sequence goes on from DATCZX010000190.1 coordinate 10,081, forward strand.
GCTGCTCGCGGTGGCCGGCGCGACCAACGCGCTGCTGGTCACCTTCCTGATCCCGGTCAGCGCGATCCTGCTCGGCGCGCTGCTGCTGGGCGAACGGCTGAGCGCAGGCCAACTGGCCGGCATGGGGTTGATCGGGCTCGGGCTGGCAGCCGTCGACGGCCGTGCGTGGCCGTGGCGCCGGCGTCACGCGCCCGCGTAGCCCCCCGGCTCGCCGCGCCGGCCGCCGCTTCACCTTGCCGGCCCGCTGTCGGGCCAGGCGCACCCGGGCGAGCAGCCGCCCATCCAGGGAGAGGCTCAACCCCCGCTCCCGCCCTGTTGCAGCAGCTCCGCGTAACGCCGCGCCAGCCGTTCGACCCGGCGCCGGTTGGCGCCGAAGTCGGAGTGGCCGACGCGCGAGGCCGAGCGCAGGTGGAGCACCGCGGCGGCCGGGTCGAACCGGGCCTCGAGATCGTCGCTGAAGCCGAGCCAGCGGGTGCGGAAGGTCGCGGCGAGGTAACCGTCGTCGCTGACGCGCAGGACGCCACCGGCCTCGCCGACGGCCTGCTGCAACGCCCGCCAGGCAGCGGCGGCGCCAACCGTGCCGAAGTCGAGCGGCGCGATCCGCTGCGCCCCAGGCGCGCCGCCCGGCTCACTGCAGACGCAGTTCGGCGTCTCCGGGCAGGCGCGCAGGCGACCCTCGACCAGCCCGCTCGGCGGCAGCTGGCCGCGCGAGTACCAGGCCGCCAGCTGCAACGCCCCGAGCAGGAACAGGACCAGGAAGAGCAGCGACCAGGCCATCCTTCGTTGGGTGCGGCGCATCGCCTCAGGCGACCCCGACCTCTTCCTCCTCGATCACCTCGGGTTCTGCCGCGGCCGCGGCGTACCACTCGCGCACGTGCGGGTCGCCGAGCACGCCGGCCACGTACTCTGTCACCGGTCCGTTGCCGGTGATGGCGTAGGTCGCGAAGCGCGAGGCGACCGGCGCGTACATCGCGTCGACCACGCCGAAGCGGCCGAACAGCCACGGGCCTTTGCCCCGCGAACGTTCCCGGCACGCCGTCCACAGCCGCTGGACCCGGGCGACGTCGCGCGCGGCGGCGGCGTCGAGCGTCACCTGCCGCCCACGGGCGCGGCAGTTCATCGGCAGCGCGTGGCGCAGCGCGGCGAAGCCGGCGTGCATCTCCGCGCTGAGCGAGCGCGCCAGGGCACGCTCTCCGGGCTCTTCCGGCCACAGCCCGGGCACCCGCTCGGCCACGTACTCGGCGATCGCCAGCGACTCCCACACCGTCACCTCGCCGTCCCTGAGCACCGGCACCAGCCCGGCCGGGGTCTCGGCCGCCAGCGCGGCGTCGCCGGCCGGGGTGGACAGGCTGATCCGCCGCTCGTCGAACTCGATCCCGGCGTGGCGCAGCAGCAGCCAGGCGCGCAGCGACCACGACGAGTAGTTCTTGTTGCCGATGAGCAGCAGCGGTTTCATCCGTCACCTCCTCCTCAGTGCCCGGCGCGCTTGCGCAGCCGGTGCATGCCGGCGAACACCGCGCCGATGACCAGCGGCACCGCGACGCCGGTGACCAGGTCGCTGTCCAGCGGCACCCCGGCCCCCTTCAGCCCCTTGGCCAGGTAGCCGACCAGGCCGACACCGTAGTAGCTCAGCACCACGATCGACAGGCCCTCGACGGTCTGCTGCAGGCGCAGCTGCAGGCGGGCGCGGCGGTCCATCGACGCCAGCAGGTCGCGGTTCTGCGCGGCGATGCCGATGTCGATCCGGGTGCGCAGCAGGTCGCTGGCGCGGCTGACCCGGGTCGACAGCGCCTCCAGCCGTGCCGCGACCGACTCGCAGGTGCGTACCGCCGGGGCCAGCCGGCGCTCGGTGAACTCGGCGAACAGCTGCAGCCCGGGCAGCCGCTGCTCGCGCAGCTGGGCGATGTTGCGCTGGATCAGCTCGGCGTAGGCGGCGGTGGCCGAGAAACGGTAGTTGGTGGTGGCGACCACGTGCTCGACGCGCGCGGCGAGCCGGGTCAGCGCCTCGAGCAGCGTGCGCTCCTCGGCAGCTTCGCGCAGGCCGTTGATGCGCTCGGTCAGCTCGGCCAGCTCGCCGTCGAGGTTGGCCAGCTCGCGGCTGTGGGCGCGCGCCGCGGGCAGGCCGAGCAGCGCCAGCATGCGGTAGGTCTCCATCTCCAGCAGCCGCTGCACCAGGCGCCCGGCCTGGCGCTGGCGCAGGTCGAGGTCGCGCACCAGGATCCAGCCGTGGCCGTCAGCGTGCACCTGGTAGTCGGTCCACGCCTCGGCGGCACCGTCGGTGACACGGCTGCCGGCGACGGTGTTCGAGGCGAACAGCGCGCCGAGTTCGACCAGCGAGCGCGCCGGCGTCCCCTGCGGCTCGACCGCCAGCTTCAGCGCCACCAGCAGCTCGCCGGGCAGGCGCTCGCTCCAGGCACACGGCGGAGACTCGGTGGAATCGGCGAACGGCGCGGAGAACGGGCCGGGCAGCACCAGCGTCCAGCTCGAGAACTCGGTGTGGCGTTCCCAGCGCAGCCGGCAGCCGTCGAGTTCGAGGCGCAGGAAGTTGACATCGGTGGCCGGGGCCGGAGCGCCGGCCGTAGCGCACAGTTCCGCCAGCAGCGCCCGCTCCGCCGCCGGATCGTCGGACAGGCAAGCGTAGTGCAGCAGGCGCACCGGCACGGCGAGCAGCTCGTACGGGCGCGCGTGGACCTCGTCGTTGAGCTGCCGCCGCTGCGGGTGCTCGGGCGGGAACGGCGACACGCTAGCCGGGTTCCGCGCCGGCCCCGGCGCGCGTCGTCCACGCCTGGGGGTGGTGGGTGAAGCCGAGGTGCGGGTAGTAGGTCACGGCATCCGGGGCCGACAGCAACAGCAGCAGGCAGTCCGGGTGCAGCGCCGCGCGGGTCAGCGCCACCAGCTGCCGGCCGATGCCGCGCCGCTGCCAGGCGCGGTCGACGGCGAGGTCGGAGAGGTAGCAGCAGTACTGCCAGTCGGTCAGCGAGCGGGCCACGCCGACCAGCTCCCGCTCGACCCAGGCGGTCAGCAGCAGGTCGGCATGCTCCAGCATCGCCGCGACCCGTCGCGGCTCTTCGACCGGGCGCCGGGCGGCCAGCCCGGAGCGCCGCAGCAGGTCGACGAACTGCGCCGGCTCGAGCCCGGCCGCATGCCGGTACTCGACCTGCGTGCTGGCCTCGGGCGGCGTCACCCGTCGCGCTTCAGCAGCGCCTGCAGCGCCGCGAACGGCTGGTGCTTGCCGCCCTCGGCGGCGGCCTCGCGCGCCTGGCCGTTGCCGTGCAGCAGCGCCTCGGTGCGGCGCTGGTGCTCGTTGTCGTGGCAGTAGAGACAGAGCAGCTCCCAGTTGCTGCCGTCGGCGGGATTGTGGTCGTGGTCGTGGTCGCGGTGGTGGACCGTCAGCTCCTGCAGGTTGGCACGGGTGAACTCGCGCCCGCAGCGGCCGCAGACCCACGGGTAGAGCTTCAGCGCCCGCTCGCGGTAGTCCTGCTCGCGCCGCAGCCGCTCCCGCTGTGCCGTGGCGACGGTCTGCTGCAGGCGGCCGTGATCGGGGGTCTTGTTGCCGTTCGACATCGTCTCACCGTGACCCTTGGCTGGGCAGAGCCGTCAGGTTAGCCGCTCGGCGCTGCGCGCGGTAGCCGCCGGCCTCATGCCGGCCACAGCAGCGGCTCGACCGCGTCGGCCAGCGCCGCGCCGAGGGCCAGGTGGGCGTCGGCATCGAGGTGCACGCCGTCGTGCCGGCTGGCGCTGACCACCGTGCCGGCGTCGAACAGCGCGCAACCGAGCTCGCCGGCGACCGCGCGGTAGGCGTCGGCGAGGCCCTGGCACTTCGGCGCACCGCCGGCGAACTTGGGGGCGATCGAGCCGCGTGGCTCGGTGATCGGCGGCGGCACCAGCAGCAGCACCGGCGGCACCGGCATGCCCGGCTCGATCGGCGCGCCACGGATCGCACCGACCAGCGTGGCGATCCCCTGCCCCGCGTGCCAGGCGACGTGCGGGTGCATCGACTGGAAGTCGTTGGTGCCGAGCGCCAGGATCACCAGCGCCAGCGGCGAATTGACCTCGATCCGCTGGGCGAGGCCATCGAGGCCGCGGCGCCCCGGCTTGAACGGGTCGTCCCAGACCGTGCGCCGCCCGTTCAGGCAGTCCTCGATCACCCGCAGCTGGCGCCCGCGCCCACGCAGCAGCAGCTCCATGCGCCCGGGCCAGCGCACCTCGAACGGGTGGCGCAGCCGGGTGTCGGGGACGATCCCCCAGGAGAGCGAGTCGCCGTAGACCAGGACCTGGTGCATGCCTTGCTCCTTTGCCGGCGGGCCGCTACGCCGTGACCAGCGCGTCACCGAGCGCATCCGCCACCAGGCTGCGGGTCGCGGCCAGGGCGTCTGCGCTGTAGGGTTCGCGGCCTGCCGCGCCCCAGACCACGCCCGGCCAGGCGAAGTCGTCGCGGCGGCGGCCGACCACGTGGATGTGCAGTTGCGGCACCAGGTTGCCGATCGCCGCGACGTTGAGCCTGTCCACCGGGTAACGCCCGCTGACCAGCGCCGAGACCGTCTGCACCGCGTCGTGCACGCGCGCCCTCGCGGCGGCCGCGAGCAGGTGCAGCTCGCCCTCGCCGACCCGCGGCACCAGCACGAACCACGGCACCAGCGCGTTGTCGAGCAGCAGCAGCTCGCACAGGTCCAGCCGGCCGAGGGCGTGGCAGTCGGCGGCCAGCCTGGGATGCAGCGCGAACTCCCGTTGAGTATCTATATCTGACACGAGGATTTTCTTTTAACTATCTGTATTCAATTGTCCGAATCGAGCCATGCCTGGTACTGGGCGCGGTCCTGCTCGAGCAGCCTGGCGCGCTCCTTGGGGGGCAGGCGCCAGCTCTGCGAGCGCGACTGGGCGGGGTACTCGGCCCAGGCCAGCACGTCCCGGTAATCCCCTTTCGCCATCTCCACGTGGCGGCGCAGCCGGTCGAGGTCCGCGCCGGCCAGTTTCAGGATCGCGAGCCGCACGCGCTCGGCTTCGCGCTCGTGCGCCGCGCTGCCGTAGCCCTCGAGCAGCAGCTGGGCGGCGCGCCGCTCGGCGAAGGCCGGGAACAGCGCCGCCAGCTTGCGGCGCAGCCGTTCACTCGGTGCGGGCGCTGTGGTCATAGTGGTGCACGATCTCCCACGCGCGCCGCAGCGTGATGCCGTGACGCTGCTCGAGCGACAGCGGGTGGCTGCCCGGCTCCACCTCGATCAGCGGGCGCAGGTCACCGCCGGGGAACAGCACCCGGCACTTGATGCCGACGGTCTTCTCGCCGTAGATGCCGAGCTCGGTGTTGAGCCAGCCGAAGGTGGCGCGTGTCCTCGACGCGCCCGGGTCGGCGACGAAGAGCTGGTAGTTCTCGCGCTTCTGCGACACCCAGGCACCGATGCCGAAGCACTCGGGCTGGTCGTGGACCGGGATCTCGATCACGCCGCGCAGGAAGAAGTACTGGCCGTCGACCTCGCAGGTGTCTGCGCCCAGGCGGATCCGCTCCTCGCGCTCGTGCCCGGGGATGTCCCACCAGATCGCCGGGCGGTCCGAGCCGATGTCCGGCAAGCCTTCGTGCACCTCGCCGCAGACCTTGCAGGTGAAACTCATCGCGCCTCCTCCACGCCCAAGCCGGCCGGGCGGTACAGCGCCACGGCGTTGTCGAAGAGTACCCGAGATGCCAGCTGCCGACCCAGCGCCTCGACGACGAGTTCGAGATCGGCCGGCTCGAACGGGCGCGGCGCCCGCGTCGACGGCAGGTCGGTACCGAACAGCAGCGCCTCCGGCGCCAGCGCGCAGACCGCGCGCAGCGTGGCCGGGATGTCGAGGTCGCCGCGACCGAAGCCGGTCGCCTTGACCCGGGCCCCGCGCTCGACCAGCCGCAGCAGGTCGGGCAGGCCGTCGCGGTACAGCCCGAGGTGGTCGATGCACAGCGCCGGCAGCGCGGCGAGACGCGCGTGCAGGCCGCCGAGTTCGCGGCTGTCGACGTACAACTCGACGTGCCAGCCGGCCAGTTCGTGCACCCGGCGGGCGAGCCGGTCGAGCCCGGCGAGATCGGTCGAACCGCCGCGGAACAGGTTGCAGCGCACCGCGCGCACCCCGGCGGCGTCGAGTTCGAGGATCTCGCGGTCGCTCACCGTGGGCGGCAGCTGGGTCACGCCGACGTAGGCCGGGCCGAGCCGCGCCAGCGCATCGCGCAGGTAGCCCTGGTCGCAGGCCTGGAACGAGCCCGAGACCACCGCCCCACCGACCACGCCGAGCGGCCGCGCCTGCGCCAGGTAGTCGGCGCAGCCGAAGTCGTCCGGCAGGTAGCCCCGGTTCGGCACCAGCGGGAAACGGCGGTCGATGACGTGGAAGTGGGCGTCGAAGAGCCGCAGCGGGGAGCGGTTCACCGCGCGTCCGGGCACTCGGCCGGCCTCACAGGCGGCGCGGGCAGAGCATCTTCTCGTGGCCCTCCGGCTGGTCGAATTCCGGGCAGTAGTGCAGCGTGCCGCCGCTCTCGCGGATCGACAGGTCGTCGAGCAGCACCACCATGAAGGCCTCGTCCGGCACCTCCGGCCAGGGGCAGCGGATGCCGTAGCGGCTGCAGCGGTCGAAGCCGAAGCGCGGGTAGAAGTCCGGGTGGCCGATCACCACCACGAACGGGCAGTGCCGCTCGCGCAACCGGCGCAACCCCTCGCGCACCAGCGCCGTGCCGACACCCTGCCGCTGCCAGGCCGGCAGCACCGCCATCGGCGCCAGGCCGACGCCCTGCAGCACCCGGTCGGGGGTCACCAGCGCCACCGGGCTGAACTGCAGGTGGCCGATCACCTCGCCGTGATCCTCGGCGACCAGCGAGAGCAGCTCGTCGCAGCAGACGCGCAGGCGCTCGACCAGGTCCGCCTCGGCCGCCTCGCCGAAGGCACGCAGGTTGACCTCGCGGATCGCCTCGCTGTCGCCCGCTCCCTCGAGCCTGATCTCCACCGTCTCCTCCTCGGGCGCCGGCTTCCGTGCGCTCGCCCCAAGTCTAGTCGTCCGCGGTTCGCTCGGCCTGCCCTGCTGCGTCCTGCAAGGGCGACGACGGGCTGGTCACAGCGCGGGCTCTCAGCGTGCCGGACGGGTAGCGGCGCTGGCAGGAGTCACTCCGGGTCGACCTTGCCCCGGAGTGCCTTGGCGCGGCCGCGGCGCACCTTCTGCTCCACGCGCCGGCGCTGCGACCCGGCGGTAGGCGCGGTCGGGTGCCGCGCCTTGGGCACCTGCGCGACGGCACGCACCATCTCGGCCAGCCGCTCGAGCGCCGCGGCACGGTTGCTCTCCTGGCTGCGGCTGCCCTGGGCCTTCAGCACCACCACGCCGTCGGCGCTGATCCGGCGGTCGCGCAGCGCCAGCAGCCGCGCCTTGTACCACTCCGGCAGCGACGAGGCGCGGATATCGAAGCGCAGCTGGATCGCGCTCGAGACCTTGTTGACGTTCTGGCCACCCGGCCCCTGCGCGCGGATCGCGCTGAGCTCGATCTCGGACCACGGGATCAGCACCCGCGCCGAGACGCGCAGGCCGGCGCGCTGCTGGGACTCGCTGCTGCGCGCCACCCCCGGACGACTCAATAGTGCGGCGGCCGCTCGTCGAGCGGATCACCGGCCTCGCCCTCGAAGTGCGCCTGCAGGCGCTCGCCGAGCCGTTGCAGCGCCGCCTCGCCCTGGCCGATGCGCTCCTGCTGGCGCAGCAGGGCCTCGTGCAGCTCGGCGACCGTCGCCTCGAGGTAGGCCAGCTTCTCCTCCAGCCTGACCAGCCGCTCTTCAACCATCGTCACTCTCCTCCGGGGCAAGTTCGGGTCGTGGCCGGATGCCGTTCGCGCGGTGCGCGCGCCTGTCCCGCTCAGGCACTCTGCTGGACCAGCACGAACGGCTTGACCACCACCGCCCACAGTTCTGCCTCGGCCTGGTGCCAGGCCAGCGCCTGGGCGTCGCCGACCTGCGCCAGCGTGCCGTCGGCGAGCCAGCCGGCGACCGCCTCGCGGTTGTCGCGCGCCATCTGCGTCGCGACCTCGACCAGGTCGTCTCCCGGCCTGACCACCAGCACGCTGCCGGCGGCGAACAGGTGCTCGAGCGCCTTCCAGCCGATGCGCGCGGTCTCGAGGTTCAGTTTCGCGCGCAGCAGCGCATCGTCATCGGGCTCCGGCACGGCGTTTCTCCGGGCAGTGGTCCAGGCGAGTTGCTACCCGGCTCCCCGCCAGCCTAACCCGGCCTCGGGTGGCGGTCACCCGCCGCGGAAATTATCCGAAATATTTCGGGGTTTCGGCATTCCCGTTTGCTAGAATCGGCCCCGGTGCGGACGCCTTGTCCGGTCCACCACGAGGCTGAGCCGGGAGAAGCCGTGCGACTGATACCGAAGACGACGCTGCTGACCCTCGCGCTGGTCACGCTGATGGTGCTGGTCCTGGTCGCGCTGAGCCTGTTCTCGTTCCGCCACTTCTCGCTGAACTCGGCCGAGAAGCTCGCGCGCACCGCGGCCGAGATCGTCCGCGTCAGCCTGACCGAGTCGATGATCAACGGCACCATTGCCAAGCGCGAGACCTTCCTGCAACGGCTGCAGGGGATCGAGGGCCTGCGCGATGCGCGCGTGGTGCGCGGCCCCGAGGTCGAACGCCAGTTCGGCGGCGGCCTGCAGCGCGAACAGGCGCACGACACCATCGACCAGCAGGTGCTGGCGACCGGGCACCCCTACTTCCACACCGACGAGAGCAGCGGCGAGCCGATCTTCCGCGCCACCATCCCCTACGTCGCCGAGGAGCGCGGCGAGCCCAACTGCCTCACCTGCCACCAGGTCAAGCGCGGCACGGTGCTCGGCGCGATCACCATCACGATGTCGATCGCCCACCTGAAGGAGCAGGCGCTGCAGACCATCGCCTTCATGCAGGTGCCGGTGATCATGCTGGCGCTGCTGCTGGTCTACCTGGTGCGGCGCACCATCGTGCCGCTCGGCCGGACCGCCGACGAGTTGCAGGAGGCCGTGCACCTCGCGCTGCGCGGCGACTTCAACGGCCACATCCAGGCGCGCAGCCGCGACGAGATCGGGCAGATCGCCGACGAGCTGAACCAGCTGATGGCGTTCCTGCGCGAAGGCCTCGGCGCGATCAACGGCGATGTCGCCCGGCTGACCCGCTGCCAGGCCTCCGCCGGCAACCAGCTGGTCTCGACCCGCGACATGGTCAACCGGCTGATCGACGCCGCCCACTTCAAGCAGTCGATCGAGGAGGACGAGACGCGGCGCGAGGTCTACCGGCGCCTCGGCCGGGTGATCGGCGAGGAGTTCGGCCTCGACCACTTCTCGATCTACGAGGTCGCCAACAGCAAGAACCGCATCGCCCCGGTGGTGGTCGACGGCGACGAGCAGGCCGACTGCCGCTGGTGCGACCCGCAGATCCTGATCCGCGCCGAGACCTGCCGGGCGCGGCGCACCGGCCACCTGATCGACGGCGTCGAGAGCCCCGGCATCTGCAACGCCTTCCGTCCCGGCGGCGACGCCTCGCTGCGCCACATCTGCGCGCCGGTGATCCAGTCCGGCTCGGTCGGCAGCGTGGTGCAGCTGGTGTTCCACGACGACGTCGCTCCCGCGGTCCAGCGCTCGGTCCCCTACCTGCAGGTCTACCTGCGCGAGGCGGCGCCGGTGATCGAGGCCAAGCGGCTGATGGACACGCTGCGCGAGTCGACGCTGCGCGACCCGATGACCGGGCTGCACAACCGCCGCTTCCTCGAGGAGTACGTCGACACCGTGGTCGCCTCGGCACAACGGCGCAAGAGCCAGGTCTCGGTGCTGATGCTCGACCTCGACTACTTCAAGAAGGTCAACGACACGCACGGCCACGATGCCGGCGACTCGGTGCTGAAGACCCTGGCCAAGGTGCTGGTGGAGTGCGTGCGCAGCGCCGACCTGGTGATCCGCTACGGCGGCGAGGAGTTCCTGATCATCCTGCTCGACACCAACGAGAACTACGCCGACGAGGTCGCCGAGAAGATCCGCGAGGCGATCGAGTCGACCAAGTTCCAGGTCCCCGGCGGCACGCTGCAGAAGACCATCTCGATCGGGGTCGCCGACTTCCCGAAGGACAGCGACACCTTCTGGCAGGCGATGAAGTACGCCGACGTCGCGCTGTACCAGGCCAAGGAGCGCGGGCGCAACCGGGTGGTCCATTTCGCCCCGGAGATGTGGACGGCAGACAGCGACTACTAGCGGCCGGCGGCCAGCCGCCGGCTCAGCCGGGACCGGCCTGCGCCTGCCGCGCCAGCCAGCGGTCGAGGTGATCGGCGAACGCCTTGCGCTCGGCCGGGCCGGGAGACGGCGGACCGCCGCTCTGGATGCCGCTGGCACGCAGCGTCTCCATGAAGTCGCGCACGTTGAGCTTGGCACGCACGTTCTCGCGCGTGTACAGCTCGCCGCGCGGGCTCAGCGCCAGCGCCCCCTTCGCGATCACCTCGGCCGCCAGCGGGATGTCGCCGGTGATCACCAGGTCCCCGGGCGCGATGCGGCGCACGATCTCGTTGTCGGCGACGTCGAACCCGGCGGCCACCTGCAGCGAGCGCACGTAGCGCGACGGCGGCGTGCGCACGTGCTGGTTGGCCACCAGCGTCAGCGGCACCTGTGCCCGCTCCGCGGCGCGGAACAGGATCTCGCGGACCGGCTTCGGGCAGGCGTCGGCGTCGACCCAGATCGGCATGTTCTCGGCCCTTGCTGCGGCAGGAGCGGCCACTTTACGGGAGCCCGGCGGCGCCCGCGAGCGCGTGCCGGGTTTCTCTACCCGGGCTCAGCGGCGGCGCATCAGCCACACCAGCCAGGCCAGCGTCGGCGCGATGACGCCGAGCAGCGCTCCCAGCATCAACTCCCTCCCGGCCCGGCGATGGCGAGCAGCGCGCCGAGGCCGAAGCCGAGGGCGGTCACCGGGCGTCGGTCCTGCCCGTCGCGCTTGCGGTCGCTGTGGCCGAGGTCGTGCTCCCGCGCGATCGCGTCGCGCACCTTCTGCTTCAGCACCTCGATCTCGGGAAAGCGCCCCTGCGCGCGGCATGACCAGAGCAACCGCCCGTCGATGCCGGCATCGCAGGTGCAGCAGGTGATCTCGACACGTGGATCGCGCGGGTCGGGCAATGTCTCCATGCGGCGGAGTCCCTGGCCCAGGTTCAATCTCCGTGCCGAGCGTGACCGCCGTCTTGCCTACGGCCGGGCCACCGGTTCAATCGGCGACGCCCTGCTGCTTGTCCTCCTTCTGCGCCCGCCACCTGGCATAGCACTCGAGACCACAGAAGTGGCGCACGTAATCGTCGGCTTCCTCGCTCTGCGCCTCGGAGATCGGGATCTCCTTCATGCACACCTCGCATGCGACCACTGCCTGGTCGGCCCGTCCGTTGGCTGCCGTTGCCATGCCGAACCTCCTGTCTGTCTGCCCGCGGAATCCATGACGGAAAATTCTCTGCCAAGTATGGTTCCGACCCCTCGGCCCTGCCAGCAGGGTGCCGACGGCCGCGACCGCTCCGGTCGAGTTCGCTGTCGGCCCGCTGGCGACTGGTCTAACATGCAGTCCGCCCCCGTTCACCTGCCAGGAGTCTGCCCCATGGAGTCAGCAAACCAGGTCGCCCTCGTCACCGGCGCCGGCAGCGGTATCGGCAAGGTGGTGACCCTCGCCTTCCTCGACGCGGGCTACCGCGTGGTGCTGGCCGGGCGCCGGCGCGAAACGCTGGAACAGGTGGCCGGAGAAGCCGGTGCCGGCGCCGATCGCGCGCTGGCGGTGCCGACCGACGTCAGCGACCCGGACGCCGTGCACGCGCTGTTCGACCGCGCCACCGATGCCTACGGCCGCCTCGACGTGCTGTTCAACAACGCCGGCATCTTCGTCCCCGGCAGGCCGTTCGACGAGATCCCGTTCGCCGACTGGAAGGCCTCGCTCGACGTCAACCTGACCGGCTACTTCCTGTGCACCCAGCACGCCTTCCGGGTGATGAAGACGCAGGACCCGCGCGGTGGGCGGATCATCAACAACGGCTCGATCTCGGCGCACGCGCCGCGACCGCAGTCGGTGCCCTACACCACCACCAAGCACGCGATCACCGGGCTGACCAAGTGCACCGCGCTGGACGGCCGCGCGCACGACATCGCCTGCGGGCAGATCGACATCGGCAACGCCGCCACCGAGATGACCGAGAAGTTCGCCATCGGCGTGCCGCAGGCCGACGGCTCGACCCGGCCCGAGCCGCGCATGGACCTCGACCACGTGGCCAGCGCGGTGCTCTACATGGCGCAGCTGCCGCTCGACACCAACGTCCAGTTCATGACCATCATGGCGACCAAGATGCCGTTCGTCGGGCGCGGCTAGGGAGCCGACCCGGCCCCGGGAACGGGAAGGTGCCCTGCGGGTCGGGCCCCGGCCCGAGGGCCCGGTATTGCGGCTCCTTGCACGGTGTCGGGCGGCGGCCGAGCCCGCTCAGAACGGCCCGGTCGGCGTGCCGTCGGCTACCCGTCGCAGCACCGGCCAGTCCCGCTCGGGGGCTCGGGAAAAGAGCCCCGTGGCTGCTAGAATGCGCGCCCTGATGGACGCCCCGGTCACCCCTCCGTCGAACAGCTTCAAGCGGCTGCAGGCGCGCCTGCGCGGCCAGGTCGGCAAGGCGATCGCCGATTACGCGATGATCGGCGACGGCGACCGGGTGATGGTCTGCCTCTCCGGCGGCAAGGACTCGCACACCCTGCTCGACATCCTGCGGCTGCTGCAGCGCAGCGCGCCGGTCCGTTTCGAACTGGTCGCGGTGCACCTCGACCAGAAGCAGCCGGGCTACCCGGCCGGGCTGCTGCGCGACTACCTGGAAGGGGTCGGCGTGCCCTACGCGATCCTCGAGCAGGACACCTACAGCGTGGTGCAGCGGGTGGTGCCGGAGGGCAAGACCCGGTGCGGCCTCTGCTCGCGGCTGCGCCGCGGGCGGCTGTACCGCTACGCCGCCGAGCACGGCATCACCCGGATCGCGCTCGGCCACCACCGCGACGACCTGGTCGAGACGCTGTTCCTGAACCTGTTCCACGGCGGCCGCCTCGGCGCGATGCCGCCGAAGCTGCGCTCGGAGGACGGCCGCCACGTGGTGATCCGGCCGCTCGCCTACCTCGCGGAACAGGAGATCGCCCGCTACGCGCGGGCGCGCGGCTTCCCGATCGTGCCGTGCAACCTGTGCGGCTCGCAGCAGAACCTGCAGCGGGCCGAGATCAAGCGCATGCTGCGCGAGTGGGAGCAGGCCCACCCAGGGCGCAGCGAGAGCATCTTCGCCGCGCTGCGCAACGTCGCCCCGGAGCGGCTCGCCGACCCGGCGGCGTTCGACTTCGGCGCGCTGTAGCCCGGCGCCTGCCGGGATGCGCCCCGGCCCGGGTCACCAGATCAGGTCGTCCGGCACCTGGTAGGCGGCGTAGGGGTCGTCGGCGTCGCCGGTAGCGGCGGCCGCCGGTGCATCCGGCTGGCGGCTGATCACCCGGCGCGGGTCGCGCTGGCAGATCTTCTCGCCGGTCTCCGCCGGCACCAGCTCGTAGCGCCCGCCCAGCGTGGCGATCACCAGCGCCCCCTGCACCAGCGACGCGTGCTGGGTGGCGGTCACGTAGATGCTCTTGATCC
>DATCZX010000191.1:0-2140 GCA_036525695.1 Gammaproteobacteria bacterium
GCGGTCGATCCAGCTGGCGCCGCGCAGGCGATCGACGAAGCCGCAGTGCCCCCCGTAGCGGGTCGTCGTGATGGTCAGGCCCGGCACCCGCTTGAGCCGCGCCAGGTCGCGCGCCGGGATCATCGGGTCGTCGAGCGACATGATGATGCAACTGTCCGTGTCCAGCGTCGCCAGCACGTCGCCCGTGATCGCATAGCCGTTCAGGTAGGTCGCAAGATCCGGGTACTCCGTGTACTCGAGCACCATGCGCTCGGTCATCGCAGTCAGCGAACGTTCGCTCGCCAGCGGACGAAAGTCATACACGCCCGGCCAGGCAGCCTGCTTGCGGTGCAGGGAGCGGCGCCACTTGAACATGAAGTAGTTGCGGTACATGGCCGGGCCCTTTTCCAGCGCGTCGAGCGTCACCACCGGGTCCAGCACCGGGCAGACGGCCACGATGCGCCGCAGCCTGAGGCCGGCCGCGGCGGCGCGCACGCCGACCCGCAGCGCGAAATTGGCGCCCAGCGAAAACCCCGCCAGCAACATGTCGTGGGTCGGCTCGAGTCGCTGCAGGGCGACCACGGCGCCGACCACCTCCTCGATGCGGCGCGAGTGAAACAGCTCCTTGTTGAGGTGGTGGCTGTCGCCGTGGTCGCGCAGGTTGAGCCGCACCACGTCGAAGCCCGCGCCCAGCGCCGCCTGGCCCAGCGTGCGCAGGTACAGCGAGTCGGCGCTGCCCTCCCAGCCATGCAGCAGCACGACCGTGGCCCGCGCCGGCGTGCGGCTGCTGGCGCCGCAATCGAGCACCAGCGGCCGGCTCGCCTCCACGAGCTGCCGGCTGCGGCGCTCGACGCCCGGCCGGCGCAGCGGCAGGCTGGTCATGGCCGATTGCAGGTGCCGGTTGCGCAGCCAGGCCGGCGGATCGAAGGCCAGCAAGGGTGGGACGGCGCCCTCGACCGGTGCGTCGTCCACGGCCGCCTGCCTCATGAAACCACGATGCGTGTCGACCCGGGCAGCGTCGCCACGAAGTCCTGCCCCATCAACTGCGCCGGCGTCGTGAAGCCCGCCGTGGTGGGTCCGCCGCGCAGCAGGCGCCGTGCGATCGCCAACGCCGCGTGCACGGTCACCGTGTAGCCGTTGGCGACCCTGATGCGCGCCACGCGCACGTCGCCGGCGCCGTTCACGGCCTCGCCCCACACGTAGACGGGCGATCGTTCGCGCTCCCGCTCCGTTGGTCCCGGCGCGCCGGCGCGAATGCCGCGCTTGAGCAGCGCCTGCATGGGCGCGGAGGAGACCAGCCAGCCGAGGCGGTCCAGCCAGCGCATGCGACCGAGGACCTTGGGCGACGCGGGCACGTAGACCTCGATATTCGGGATGCCGGTGCTGCGGTAGGCCGTGCTGACGTCGCCCCAGGGAATGGCCATCGCCAGTTTTTCGCCATCGCCGAAGTCGATGCGGCGATGCCGCGAACCCAGGGGAATGCGCCGCAACTCGCCGTTCTCGCGCAGCCGGCAGCCGTTGCCGAGGCTTTCGACGCTGGTCGCGGCCGTCCCGCGGCTCATCCGCGAACGGCTGTCGAATCCCAGCGCCAGGCGTGTCGCATCGGGCAGGGCTTGCTTGAGCGTCGCGGCCACGCAATCGGTCGGCACGACGTCGAACCCGACCCCGGGGCACAGCAGGACGCCGGCCGCCCGCGCTTCCGCGTCGCGCGCATGCGCCAGCTCGAAGACGTCGATCTCGCCCGTGATGTCCAGGTAGTGCGCGCGGGCCGCCAGGCAGGCCGAGATCATGGGTGCCGCGGTCGCCGAGAACGGCCCCGCGCAGTGCAGTACCACGGCCACGCCCGCGAGCCCGCGCTGCAGCGCGCCCGGGTCATCCAGGCCGAAGATCCGCGCTTCCAGGCCGAGTTCCGCGGCCAGCGGTCCGAGCCGAGCCGCGCTGCGTCCCGCCAGCACCGGGCTGAGTCCCTGCCGCACGGCCTCGCGCGCGACCAGCTCGCCCGTGTAGCCGTTGGCGCCGTAGATCAGCAGCGTGCCGTTCACCGCGGCACGACCGAGATTTCCAGGCGGCTGTTCACGGCAGCCGCTTCGTTCCACGCGCCCGCCGTCACCTGCTCCACCAGCGGGTAGCCGGCCAGCGCCTGCTCCGCCGGGGCCGGCTG
>DATCZX010000192.1:0-6583 GCA_036525695.1 Gammaproteobacteria bacterium
CAGCCGACCCCGACCCCTTTGCTGACCCCTGTGCGGCAGCAGGCGCCCCCTCGCACCGATCCGACGGAGAGAGGAAAGATCGCGGCGCCTAGAAACTGATCCGCCGCACCCGCCCGGTGATGCCGCAGAAGAGCTCGTAGGCGATGGTGTCGGACCAGTCGGCGACCTCGTTGGCCGACAGCCCCTCGCCCCACAGGCGCACCTGGTCGCCGATCGCGGCATCCTCCGCGTTGCGCAGGTCGATGGTGATCATGTCCATCGACACCCGCCCGAGCAGCGAGCAGCGCTTGCCGTTGACCAGCACCGGGGTGCCCTGGCGCGCGTGGCGCGGGTAGCCGTCGCCGTAGCCGACCGCCGC
Organism: Gammaproteobacteria bacterium; assembly: GCA_036525695.1. Taxonomy (GTDB): domain Bacteria; phylum Pseudomonadota; class Gammaproteobacteria; order QNFN01; family QNFN01; genus DATCZX01. The sequence continues at coordinate 359 of DATCZX010000192.1, forward strand.
CACCCCGACCGGCATGTCGGCCGGGCAGACGCCGTAGCCGCCGTAGCCGACGCGGTCGCCCTTGCGCCGCGGGTTGACCGCGATCAGGCGGCTGTCGAACTGCATCACCGGGCGGAGGTCGTCCTGCGGCCCGCTGCGGCCGACGAAGGGCGAGGCGCCGTAGAGCATGATCCCGGGGCGCACCCAGTCGGTGTGGCTCTCGAGCCAGCCGAGGATCCCGGCCGAGTTGGCGATCGAGCGCTCGCCCGGCAGCCCCTCGATCGCCGCGCTGAAGGTGCGCAGCTGGTCCGCGGTGCGCAGGTTGCCCTGCTCGTCCGCGGTGGCCAGGTGGGTCATCAGGCGCAGCGGCTTGGCCACCGAGGCGCACGCCTCGAGGCGCTGGCTCAAGGAGCGCACCTGGGCCGGCGGCACGCCGAGGCGGCGCATCCCGGTGTCGATCTTCAGCCACACCGGCACCGCGTGGCGCAGGCGCACGCTCTCGAACTGCTCGATCTGGTAGAGGCTGTGCACGACGGTGTGCAGGTGGTGCTGGGCGATGATCTCGAGGTCGGCCTCCTCGAGCGCCCCCTCGAGCAGCAGGATCGGCTGCTTGATCCCGGCCTCGCGCAGCTCCAGCGCCTCCTCCAGCCGCGCCACGGCGAAACCGTCGGCCTGGTCGAGGATGCCGGCGACCAGCGCCGCGCCGTGGCCGTAGGCGTTGGCCTTGACCACGGCCATCACCAGCCCCCCCGAGGCCTCGTCCTTGGCCCGCTGGAAGTTGTGCAGTAGGGCCTCGCGGCTGATCTGTACGGTTGCGGTGCGCGCCATGGCTCACTCCCCCCTGTGGTCGAAGTAGGTGTCGTGGGCGAAATTCTCGAAGCGCGTGTACTGGCCGAGGAAGGTCAGCTTGACCTTGCCGATCGGGCCGTTGCGCTGCTTCGCGATGATGATCTCGGCCATGCCCTTGTCCGGGCTGTCCTCGCGGTAGACCTCGTCGCGGTAGATGAACACCACCAGGTCCGCGTCCTGCTCGATCGAGCCGGACTCGCGCAGGTCGGAGAGCACCGGCCGCTTGTCGGTGCGCTGCTCGAGGTTGCGGTTCAGCTGCGACAGCGCCAGCACCGGCACCTTCAGCTCCTTGGCCAGCGCCTTCAGCCCGCGCGAGATCTCCGAGATCTCGTTGGTCCGGTTCTCGGCCGAGCCCGAGGCCTGCATCAGCTGCAGGTAGTCGATCACGATCAGCCCGAGCTGCCCGTGCTCGCGGATCAGCCGGCGCGCGCGGGCGCGGATCTCCATCGGCGTCAGCGCCGGGCTGTCGTCGATGAACAGCGCCGCCTCGTTGAGCAGGCTGATCGCCGAGGTCAGCCGCGGCCAGTCGTCGTCGGCGAGCCGGCCGGTGCGGACCTTGTGCTGGTCGATGTGGCCCAGCGACGACATCATGCGCAGCACCAGCTGCTCGGAGGGCATCTCCATGCTGAACACCGCGACCGGGCGCTCGCCCTTGATCGCGACGTGCTCGGCGATGTTCATCGCGTAGGTGGTCTTGCCCATCGACGGGCGCCCGGCGACGATCACCAGGTCGCCCTGCTGCAGCCCGGAGGTGCGCTCGTCGAAGTCGGTGAAGCCGGTCGACACGCCGGTGATCGGCGTCTCCTGCTGGTACAGCGTCTCGATCCGGTCGATCGCCTCCGGCAGCAGGTCCTTGATGTGGCGGAAGTCCTTGCCGCCGGCGCCGCGGTCGCCGATCTCGAACACCCGCGCCTCGGCCTCGTCGAGCAGCTTGGCGCTCTCCTTGCCGTCCGGGCTGTAGGCGCTGTTGGCGATCTCGGTGCCGACCCTGGCCAGCTGGCGCAGCACCGAGCGCTCGCGGACGATCTTGGCGTAGGCGGTGATGTTGGCCGCGCTCGGCGTGTTGCGCGCCAGCGTGCCGAGGTAGGCGAGACCGCCGGCGTCGTCGAGGTCGCCGGTCGCGGTCAGGCGCTCGGCCAGGGTCACCGCGTCGCACGGGTCGCCGCGCTCGATCAGCGCCTTCGCGGCGCGGAACACCAGGCGGTGGTCACGCCGGTAGAAGTCCTCCTCGGCGATGCGGTCGGCCACCCGGTCCCAGCTGGCGTTGTCGAGCAGCAGGCCGCCGAGCACCGACTGCTCCGCCTCGATCGAGTGCGGGGGGACCTTGAGGGCATCGACCGAGCCGAACTCGGCGTCGTACTGGGGTGCGATCTCGGGCATGGGGCATTAATGCCATGCGGCGGCGGCCGCGTGCAAGGGACGCGACGCCGGCGCAGCTGCAGCGCGGTGCCCGCGGCGACTGCGCGCCAGGGCCGGCGGACCCGCGGGGGCGCCCGCGAGCAGGGACGGCCCGGGACGGATGCCCGGGCCGTCGGCGCCGGGTCACTCCTCGGCGCTGACCGTGACCTTGACCGCGACCTCGAGATCGCTGTGCAGCTGCAGCTGCACCTCGTACTCGCCGACCTCGCGCAGCGCGCCGTCGGGCAGCAGCACCTCGTGGCGGTCCAGCTCGGCGCCGGTCGCGGCGCTGATCGCCTCGGCGATCTCGCGGGTGCCGACCGATCCGTACAGGCGGCCCTCGGCACCGGCCTTGGCCACGATCGTCACCGCGGCGTCGCGCAGCTTCTCGGCGCGTGCCTCGGCCCCGGCCAGGCGCTCGCGCGTGGCCTGCTCCAGCTCGGCCCGGCGCTGCTCGAACAGGGCCAGGTTCTCTGCCGTGGCCATCGCAGCCTTGCCTTTCGGAATCAGGAAATTACGCGCATAACCGGGCTTGACCTTGACCTTGTCGCCAAGGTTGCCGAGGTTCTGCACCCGCTCCATCAGGATCACTTCCATCGTCGTTCACCCCACGTCAGTGGTTCGTAAGTCAGCTGTCGGCCGCCCCGGGCTTGCCGCCCAGCAACCTGCCGAAGTCCATCCAGGCGTTGAGCAGCCCGAGGGCCGCCAGCGCCACCGTCATCTCCGGTAGCCGGATCGCCAGCAGCAGGTAGACCGCCACCAGCCACGCCACCCGGCCGCCTCCACGCAACTGCACCAGTGCGTGCACCGCCGCCAGGCCGGCCAGTGCATAGACCACCGCCAGCACCGCGCCGAGGTCGGTGACCAGCCCCGGCCCACCCTGGACCAGCACCAGCAGCAGCACCGCCGCGGTCACCGTCGCCGTCACCCGGTGCAGGCGCAGCGCGTGGAACTCGCGCCGGAAACCGCCCGGGTTGTACAGCCGTGCCTGCCAGGCGCGGCCGAACAGCAGGCCGATCAGCAGGTTGATCAACCCCGCGGCGACCAGCAGCCCGGTCATGTACGGCACCGCGTACTCGATCAGGCCGCGGATGATCTCCACCTGCTGCGCCTCGAGCTCCGCCTCCACCGCGCGCAGCTGGCCCAGCAGCAGCTCCGACCACCAGCCGGTGGCGTCGCCCAGCAGCAGGTGCAGCGCCAGCACCGCCAGCAGCCCCAGCCCGGCCGCGCTCTCCAGCGCGGTGGCCAGCGAGACCGTGCCGCGCAGCACGCAGGCAACGGCCCAGGTCGGCAGCCACAGCACCAGCAGGAAACTGCCTGCCGGCATCGCGGAGCCCACCGTCAGGTAGGCCAGGAGCGCGGCACCCACCAGGGCGCCGGCGATCACCACGGCGCCCTCGGTCGCCCCCTTGCGCAGCGTGACCAGGGCCAGCGCGGCACCGCTGAGCCAGCTCAGTGGCGGCACCAGCACCGAGAGCACCGCGTTGACCGCCACCACCAGGATCGCCTGGCCGCGGCCGCGCATGATCAGTCCGGCAAGCCCTTGCATCTTCAACCGGGTGTCACGCCGGGTCGCTGGGCACCGCGGCGCCCGGCGCTCCGTGTTACTCGTGCGCGTCGCTGTACGGCAGCAGGGCCAGGAAGCGGGCCCGCTTGATCGCCGTCGACAGCTGGCGCTGGTACTTGGCCTTGGTCCCGGTGATCCGGCTCGGCACGATCTTGCCGGTCTCGGTGATGTAGTTCTTCAGCGTGCCGAGATCCTTGTAGTCGATCTCCTTCACGCCCTCGGCGGTGAAGCGGCAGAATTTTCTGCGGCGGAAATTACGCGCCATGATGGTGTTCTCCTCGGAATTCCTGGCTGGGCCGTGCTTCAGTCGTTGTCCGCGTCGTCGCCGTCGGCGTCGCCCTTGGCGTCGTCGTCGGCGTCGGAGTCGGTGTCGTCGTCGCTGTCGGCGCGCTCCTCACCCTCCTCGCGGTCGCCGCGGCCGCGGCCCTTGCGCTCGTCGCGGCCGTCCGCGCTCTTCGCCAGCAGCGACGGCTCGGTGACGGCCTCGTCACGCTTGATCACCATGTTGCGCAGCACCGCGTCGTTGAAGCGGAAGCTGCTCAGCAGGTCGTCGAGCGCCTCCTGGCTGCACTCGATGTTCATCAGCACGTAGTGCGCCTTGTGCGCCTTCTGGATCGGGTAGGCGAGCTGGCGGCGGCCCCAGTCCTCGAGGCGGTGGATGGTGCCGCCCTTGCCCTCGATGCCGGCGCGGTAGCGCTCGACCATCCCGGGTACCTGCTCGCTCTGGTCCGGGTGGACCAGGAAGACGATTTCGTAGTGCCTCATGGTGCTCCTTTCGGGTTGGCAGTCTCCCGCGGCATGCGGTGAGACAAGGAGTTGCCCGGCCTGGCCGGGAAAAACGGGCATTGTAGTGAGGTGCGCGGCATCGCGCAATGCTTGCGGCCCGCAACGCGTTGACAAGGCAGGAGCAAATCAGGATGATACGCAGCTTCTTTTCGATCGCCAGTTTTGGGAGTCACGACCTTGGCCAATTCCGCTCAAGCCCGCAAGCGCGCCCGCCAGTCGGAGAAGCGCCGCCAGCAGAACGCCAGCCAGCGCTCGATGCTGCGCACCCACATCAAGAAGGTGACCCGCGCGCTCCAGGCCGGCGACGCGGCCGCCGCGGCCGAGGCCTACCGCAAGGCGACCCCGGTGATCGACGCCATGGCCGGTGTCGGCATGATCCACAAGAACAAGGCCGCCCGGCACAAGTCCCGGCTCAACGCCCAGATCCGCGCGCTGCAAGCCTGAGCCGCAGCCGCACGTTCCAGCAGGAGCCGGCGCAAGCCGGCTTTTGCGTTTCTGGCTGAGAGCGCCCGGAGAACCCGGTCAAGGACGCGGATGCGCTGCGCTTTGCCTGTGGGTCGGGCTTCAGCCCGACGCGGTGCGCATGTCAGGCTGAAGCCTGACCCACGGAAGCACGGCAGGCCGCCGTAGCCGCTATAGCACCACCAGGTTGTCGCGGTGGATCAGCTCGGGCTCGTCGACGTAACCGAGCAGCTCCTCGATCCGCCCGCTCGGCTGGCCCATGATGCGCCGGGTGTCGTCGGCGCCGTAGTTGACCAGGCCGCGTGCCACCTCGCGCCCGTCGGGGCCGACGCAGACCACCGGCTCGCCGCGCTGGAACGCCCCCTCGACAGCGCGCACGCCGACCGGCAGCAGGCTGCGCCCGGCACCGCAGATCACCTTGACCGCGCCCTCGTCGAGCAGCAGCCGGCCGCGCACCTTGAGCTGGCCGGCGAGCCACTGCTTGCGCGCCGCCAGCGCCTCGCGGTCGGTGTTCAGCAGCGTTCCCAGCGGCTCCCCGGCGGCGAGCCGCGCGAGCACGTCGGGCTCGCGCCCGGCGGCGATCAGCGTCGGGCTGCCGGAGCGCGCGGCGATCCCCGCGGCACGCACCTTGGTGATCATGCCGCCACGGCCCAGCGCGCCGCCCTCGCCGGCCATCGCCACCAGCCGCGGGTCGTCGACCCGCGCCTCGTCGACCAGCTGCGCCGCCGGGTCCTTGCGCGGGTCACGGTCGTAGAGCCCGCCCTGGTCGGTCAGGATCACCAGCAGCTCGGCCTCGACCAGGTTGGCGACCATCGCCGCCAGCGTGTCGTTGTCGCCGAAGCGCAGCTCCTCGACGGCGACGGTGTCGTTCTCGTTGATCACCGGCACCACGCCGTGGCCGAGCAGGGTCCGCAGCGTGCTGCGCGCGTTCAGGTAACGCCTGCGGTTGGACAGGTCGTCGTGGGTCAGCAGCACCTGCGCGGTGCGCCGGCCGTGCGCCTGGAACGCCGACTCGTAGGCCTGCACCAGGCCCACCTGGCCGACCGCGGCGGCGGCCTGCAGCTCGTGCAGCTCGTGCGGGCGGGTCGTCCAGCCGAGGCGGCGCATGCCGGCGGCGACGGCCCCGGAGGAGACCAGGATCACCTCCTTGCCGCTGGCGGTCAGCCGCGCGATCTGCCCGACCC
>DATCZX010000193.1:0-7740 GCA_036525695.1 Gammaproteobacteria bacterium
AGGCGGGCCTGCCGCTGACCACCGAGCCGCCGGAGGTGCACCCGCGGCTGTTCGACGGACGCCCCCACCCGGAGCAGCTGGTGGGCACGCCCGAGGTCGCGGCGGGCCGCGCCGGCTGCCTGCTCGACGCGCGCACCGGCGAGCGCTTCCGCGGCGAGGCCGAGCCGATCGACCCGGTCGCCGGCCACATCCCCGGGGCGCTCAGCCTGCCGCTGCAGCGCAACCTCGACCCGGCGACCGGGCGGTTCCAGCCCGCGGCGCAGCTGCACGCCCTGTACGCCGGGCTGCTCGACGGCCGCGACCCGGCCACGGTGACCCACTACTGCGGCTCCGGGGTCAGCGCCTGTCACAACCTGCTGGCGATGGAGCACGCCGGGCTGCACGGCTCGCGGCTCTACCCCGGCTCCTGGAGCGAGTGGATCCGCGACCCGGCGCGGCCGGTCGCCACCGGCGCGGAGTGAGCCCTGGCGCGGCTCCCGCACGCCGCGCCCTCCGCCGCTGCAGCAGCGCCGCCCCCGGGGCGTCCTCCCGCCTCGCTGGGCCAGGCGGCCGGCCAAGCGGAACGCGGGCCGGGTCCGGTGCTTGTGCGCGGCCCGGCAACGCTCCAGCGTGATCGACAAAATTCGACAATTGCTCGACCGTTCTCGGCACTGCGCTGCGTATCATCTGCGCATCGAAGTGGGACGCCAGGCCTGCAGACCGGCATGCCGAACCCTCCCAGTGCCCCTGCCTGCCAGCGGTCAGGCCCACTCCCGGTCAATCCGCTACCCAGCCAACCGCATCCCAGTCCGGAGTGAGGTTCCCGGCGAATGGCTCGACGCACAGGCAACAGCAAAGACCCACTGCTCCGGCGGATCCTGCTCGGGGTAGGGCTGGCGTCGTGCCTCCTGGTCTCCGCCACCGCCTCGGTGTGGGTGCTCAAGCACGTCGACGTCGATTCGAACCTGTCGGCCTACCAGGCCAACAACGCGCGCGCGCTGCTGGTCGCCAACCTCGATGGGATCGAGAACACCCTGCACGCGTACCGCGCCTCCCCCGACGAAATCAAGGCGATCGAGCTGATCGGCTGGGTCAACGCCACCCGCCTGCAGGCGCGGGACATGCTCAAGGCACCGGGCGCCGATTGGTCCGTCGGCGAGCAGCAGACGATCGCGCAGCTCGAGCGTGACCTGGGGACGTTCCTCGACGAGACCGGGTTGAACCCGCTGAGGTTGCTGGAGAACCTGGAGAACCGGGCCAAGCGCTCGCGGATGGAGAAGGTCTTCGCCGGCTTCTCCGCCGAGAAGGTGCAGTTGACCAACCAGATGGTGGCGATCAACACGGAGAACCTGGGCAGGGTGGCGCAGGACTACCGGCAGATCGCCCAGGTGCAGAGAATCGCGCTGGCGGCGATCACCACCGTGGGACTGCTGGTCGCGGTGCTGCTCTACTTCATCTACAGGCAGACCCTGCTGGCGGACCGGCTGCGTGACTCCGAGTCCGACTTGCGCCGCTCCAACGACGAGGCGCTCAGGGCCGATCGGGCGAAGGACGAGTTCCTCGCCGCAAGCAGCCACGAATTGCGCACCCCGCTGGCAGCGATCGTCGGCAACATCGACCTGCTGAAGGAGCGCCATGCCAGCCTGCAGGCCGATGCGACGGTCGGTGCGATAGACAGCTCGATCCGGGCCCTGCTGTACACGGTGAACGACCTGCTCGACCTGTCGCGTTCAGGCTCCGGCTCACTGGCGGTGGACCCGCGGCCCGGCTCGGTGGCAGAGCTGGTGGTGGCGGTAGGCACCGAATTCCGCTCCGCCTGCGAGAAGGCGGGGTTGCGCCTGGAGACGCAGGTCGACCGCGGGATCGCGCTCGCGCACCTGTTCGATCCGGACCGGTTGCGCCAGGTCCTGTACAACCTGCTATCGAACGCGCTCAAGTTCACCGAGCACGGTTCGATCACGCTCGGTGCCGGGCTGGCTCCGGTGCAACCTGCCGATGCGAGCGTGATCGAGTTCTACGTCGCCGACACCGGCATCGGCATCGCGCCTGCTGACATCGGCCGGATCTTCGAGCCCTACGTGCGGGTCGACAACCGCCGTGATGGCAGCGTCGGTACCGGGCTCGGCCTGGCGCTGACCACCAGGCTGGTCTCGGCGATGGGCGGGAAGCTGCAGGTCAGCAGTGAGCCCGAGGTGGGCTCACGCTTCTATTTCACGCTGCAACTCCCCCACGCGGCCGCGCCGGCCGGCGTGGTGACCGAGCCGGTCCGCGAGCCGGTGGCCGCCGAGACCGCGCCGCCCGTCCGGGACGACGGCGCACCGCCGGAGGGCGCCACGGAGAGGCTGCCGGTCTTGGTGGCCGAGGACGACGAGGGGTTGCGGGACGTGATCACCGGCCTGCTCGAGATCTGGGGCTACCAGGTCGAAGCGGTGCAGAACGGCACCGAGGCCGTCGCGGCCGCCACGACGCGCGGCTACGGGTTGGTCCTGAGCGACATCCAGATGCCGAAAATGGACGGCTACGCCCTGGCCAGGACGCTGCGCCAGATGGCCGGTTACGAACGCGTCCCGATCGTGGCGATGTCGGGTGCGATCACGCGGGAAGAGCGGCAGCGCTGCATCGATTCGGGGATGGACGAGTGCCTGTTGAAACCGGTCGTCGGGAGCGACCTGAAGAGATGCGTGCAGCGCCACTACCCGCCTGCCGGCGCCCGCTCGACCGGGGAGACCGCGCAACGATGACGACCCGTAAATCCAGCACTTGCGGTGGCCCGCGATGAGACCGGTCGGGGCCCGCGCCGTCCTCGCGGCCTGCATCGCCATCGGGCTCGGGGCGAGCGAAGCCGCGCCGTCGTCCGCGCTGGGCCAGGAGCCGTTGGAGATCGTCTACATCACCAAGGCCGCGACCAACACCGGCTGGAAGATCATCAACCGCGGCGTCAGCGAGTGCGCCAGCGCGGAGGGCGTCCGCCTGACGGTGATCGAACCGGGCTCGGGGCGGTCGGTCGCCGAGCAGATGGAGGCGCTGGATGCCGCCTTCCGCCTCGGGCCGGCGGCGCTGGTCCTGGCCCCGCTCGATTCGAGCGCGATCCTGCCCGGCCTGAAACCGTTCTTCGACGCGCGCATCCCCGTGGTCACGGTCGACACCCCGGTCAACTCCGACAGGATCACGGCCAACGTCTCGACCAACAACCTCGAGGCTGGCCGGGCCCAGGGTGCCGCGGCTGCCAAGCACCTGGAGCAGGCGTCGGACAAGGTCTTCTACCTGATGGGCGACCTCAAGCAGAGCACCGGCTACGAGCGCATGAAAGGCTTCGTCAGCGCCCTCCGCGAGAGGTGGCCGCACAACCCGTTGCGGGTCATACCGACCGAGTGGCAGCAGGAGTTCGCGCGCGAGCGGCTGGCCGAGGCGCTGCGCGATGAGCCCGACGTGCGCATGGTCGTGAACGCCTGGGACGGCGGCACCATGGTCACCATCAAGCTGCTGCAGGAACTCGGCTACAAGCCCGGGCAGGTGGCCGTGATCGGCCTCGACGGTGCCCCCGACGCCCTGGCCGAGATCGCCAGCGGCTGGGTGCAGGCGAACGTCGCGCAGATGCTCGCCAATATCGGCTGCGAGTCGGCCCGGCTGGCCCGGAAAGCGGCGTTGGGAGAGCAGGTGCCAGCGGACACCGACACCGGAACCGCCGTGGTCGACTCCAGCAACGTCGACGCCTTCGTGCAGAGGCACCTGGCACCCTACCTGCCGCAGGCGCGCTAGCCCGGGCCCGCCCCGGGCCGCCGGAGGCGCCGCCGCCGCGCCGGCGCCAGCGCTCTACCCGCGCCCGGTCGCCGCGGGGACGCGGCGCCTACGGTAAGCGTCCGCTGCCCGGCATCCCGCAGCTACTGCCCGAGGCAGTCGGCCAGGCCCTGCGCCAGGCCGCGCAGCAGCCCGAAGTACAGCTCCGGCCCGGGTGCCAGCGCGGCCCCCAGCGGGTCCAGCGTGGCGATCCGCAGCGGCAGGTCTTCCGCCAGCGTCTCGGCCAGGTCGGGGGGGAACTGCGGCTCGACGAACAGGCAGCGCGCGCCGCCGGCGCGGACCAGCTCGCGCAGCTCCGCCAGCCGGCGGGCGCCGGGGGGGTGGTCCGGGTCGGGGCTGACGGCGCCGGCCGGGGTCAGGCCGTAGCGGCTCTCCAGGTGCTGGTAGGCGTCGTGGTAGACCAGGTACGGGATCCCGGCCAGCGGGGCGAGCCGCGCGCGCAGCTCGTCGTCGAGCCGCGCGAGTCGCTGCTGCAGCTGCGCCGCGTTGGAGCGGTACAGCGCGGCGTTGGCCGGGTCGGCCTGCGCCAGCGCGCCGGCGATCGCGCCGACCCAGGCCGCGGCGTTGTGCGGGTCGAGCCAGACGTGCGGATCGTCGCCGCCGGCGTGCCCCGGGGCGTCCTGGCGCCCGGCGCCCGCCGGGTGTTCGGGGGCCCCGCCGGCCCACAAACCGCCGCTGCGCGCGCTGCGTCGCGTGAGTCCCGGGGCCTGGTCCAGGCGCAGGTGGCGCACGCCGGGAGGCAGGCCCTCGAGGACCCGCGGCATGAACCCCTCGACCCCGGGGCCGACCCACAGCACCAGCGCCGCGCGGTGCAGCAGGTCGGCCTCGGTCGGGCGCAGCGCGTGGTGGTGCGGGCTGCTGCCGGCCGGCAGCAGCAGGCCCGGCACCCCGGCCCCGGCCAACACCCCGGCGGCCAGCGCGTGCAGCGGCGGTTCGGGGGCAGGGCGGGTCCAGAGCACGACGGCGAGGACCAGGGTGGTGATCACGCTGGCGGCGAGGGCGGGGCGGCGCAGGTCCATCGGTGGTGTCGTGCCGGTGCAGTGTTATGTTATAAAGTAACAGCTTTGCCGCGATGACGGAATCCCCGAGCCAGCCCGATGTTCCCGCAACCCGGCCACGACCACGCCAGCTGCATCGCCAGCGCGCTGCGCACCGCCGAGGCGCTGTGCCGCCGGCGCGGCGCGCGGCTGACCGCGCAGCGGCGCGAGGTGCTGGAGCTGGTCTGGAGCGGCCACGCGCCGATCGGCGCCTACGCGCTGCTCGAGCGGATGCGCGAGGCCGGCACCCGGCGGCCGGCGCCGATGACCGTCTACCGGGCGCTCGAGTTCCTGCAGGCGCACGGCCTGATCCACCGCATCGCCAGCCTCAACGCCTACGTCGGCTGCATCGCCCCGGGCAGCGGCCACGGCAGCCAGTTCCTGATCTGCCGCAGCTGCCACGCGGTCGGCGAGGTGCACGACGAGGCGCTCGACGCCGCGCTCGAACAAGTCGCCGCCGACGGCGGTTTCCGCCTCGACGAGACCCGCGTCGAACTCGAGGGGCTGTGCCAGCGCTGCCAGGCCCGCGACGACGCCCATGGTTGACGCCCGCACGCTGATCGCCGGCCACCGCCTGACCCTGCGCCTCGGCCGTCACCTGGTGCTGAACGGGGTCGGGATCGCGGTCGACGCGGGCCAGATCGTCACCCTGATCGGCCCGAACGGGGCCGGCAAGTCGACCCTGGTCAAGTGCCTGCTCGGGCTGCTGCAGCCGGAGTCGGGCACGGTCGAACGCCAGCCCGGCCTGCGCATCGGCTACCTGCCGCAGCGGGTGCCGGTCGACCCGGTGCTGCCGCTCGACGTCGGCCGCCTGCTGACGCTGACGCGCCGGGCCAGCGCGGCCGAGCAGCGTGGCGTGCTCGAGGAGGTCGGCGTCGCCCACCTGCTGCGCGCGCAGGTCAGCGAGCTCTCCGGCGGCGAGCTGCAGCGGGTGCTGCTGGGCCGGGCCCTGCTCGGCCACCCGGACCTGCTGGTGCTGGACGAGCCGACCCAGGGGGTCGATTTCAGCGGCCAGTCCGAGTTCTACCGGCTGATCGCGCGGCTGCGCGAGCGCCACGGCTGCGGCGTGCTGATGGTCTCGCACGACCTGCACCTGGTGATGGCCGCGACCGACCGCGTGATCTGCCTGAACCAGCACGTCTGCTGTGCCGGCGAGCCCGAGTCGGTGCGGCAGCACCCCGAGTACCTGGCGCTGTTCGGGCCGCGGGTCGCGGCGAACCTGGCCGTCTACGCCCACCACCACGACCACGCCCACGACCTCTCCGGCGCGGTCGCCGAGCCGCACGAGTGAGCGAGGAGTTCATCCTGCGCGCGCTCGCCGCCGGGATCGGCGTCGCGCTGCTCAGCGCGCCGCTCGGCTGCTTCGTGGTGTGGCGACGGATGGCCTACTTCGGCGAGGCGCTGGCCCACTCGGCGCTGCTCGGGGTCGCGCTCGGCGTGCTGCTGGGCCTCGCGCCGACGCTCGGCATCGTCGCCGCCTGCATGGCGGTCGCGCTGCTGCTGTTCGGCCTGCAGCGGCGCAGCGACCTGGCCACCGACACCCTGCTCGGCATCCTGTCGCACGCCGCGCTGGCCAGCGGCCTGGTCGCGCTCAGCTTCATGCAGGACGTGCGCGTCGACCTGTTCGGTTACCTGTTCGGCGACCTGCTCGCGGTCGGGCGCACGGACCTGGCCTGGATCGGCGCGGCGCTCGGGGTGGTGCTGCTCGCGCTGCTGCGGCTGTGGCGGCCGCTGCTCGCGGTCACCGTCCACGCCGACCTGGCCGCCGCCGAGGGGCTCCCGGTCGAGCGGATCCGGCTCGCCTTCATGCTGCTGATCGCCGTGGCCACCGCGGCGGCGATGAAGGTGGTCGGCGTGCTGCTGGTCACCTCGCTGCTGGTGATCCCGGCGGCCACCGCGCGCCGCTTCGCGCGCAACCCCGAGCAGATGGCGCTGATCGCGGCGCTGCTCGGGGTGCTCGCGGTGGTCTTCGGCCTCGGCGCCTCGCTGCGCTGGGACACGCCGAGCGGGCCGTCGATCGTGGTCGCCGCCGCGCTGCTGTTCGCGCTCTCGCTGCCGCTCGGCCTCGCCTTCGCCCGAGCGCCGCGCTGACGGCGTGGCCGGTGACCCGTACGTGTAACTGCTAATGGTCTCTGCGGGCCGCTTGTACGATACTTCGCAGAACTTATTATGCATTGCATAATCGATGTACGAATCCCGGATTAACGGCCAGGCGCCCATGCTGCTCAACGGGGCAGTGACGACGCTGGTCGCGGCGCTGGTGCTGGCGCTGTTCTGGTACGGGGTCGCGTTCCCGCGCCACGAGCAGAGCCACCTGCAGCAGATGGAGGCGAAGGCCGTCCAGCTCGCCCGGCTGCTCGAGGGGACGCTCGGCCCGGAGGTGTTCTCCACGGAGATCCTGGACAACGATGCCGTCGCCCTGATCGAGCGGGCGCGGCTCAAGTCCGGCCTGCTCAAGGTCAAGCTGTTCGACCGCGGCGGCCGCACGCTCTACTCCAGCGACCCGGCCGAGATCGGCGTGGTCAACCAGCACGACTACTTCCGCGACCTGGTCGCGCTGGGGCACAACTACAGCAAGCTGGTGCGCGTCGACGAGAACACGCTCGACCAGGAGCAGGCGGTGCATGACGTGGTCGAGACCTACGTCCCGGTGCAGGCCCAGGGCCGGTTCGTCGGTGCCTTCGAGCTCTACCTCGACGCCACCCGCGACCTGCAGAGCTACGCCGTGCTGTCCCGCGCGATGAACCGCGATTTCGCCATCGTCGTCGTGCTGCTGGTCGGCGCGATCGTGCTGCTGATGCGGCACAACTACCGCGCGGCACTGGTGCAGCAGCAGGCGCGCAACGCGCAGCTGCAGGCGGAGGTCGAACGGCGGCGCCAGATCGAGGGGCGGTTGCGCGACAACGAGCACCGCTTCGACCACATG
>DATCZX010000194.1:0-3921 GCA_036525695.1 Gammaproteobacteria bacterium
ACCAGGTCGTCAATCGGGGGGTTGGCCAGGCGGGCTGCGGCGCGTGCGTCACCGTTCAGGTCGGCGAGCCGTTCGATGATGCTGAGCCGCAGGGACATGCGCTGGAGTGCTGTCTCGTCTGGCGGACGTGAATGCTGCGACGATTATACGCTTCGACCGGGTGGCGACCACCCGCCGGCCCGTGCGCGACGGGCGCCGGCCGGGTGCTCGCGTGCTATCCGCTCCGCCCGCGGTGCGCCATCCGCGGTCGGCGGGCGCGTGCCCGATCCTCCGCGCCGGAGGCGCCGGGCGTCAGGGCAGGGTCAGGCGAGATCCTTGCGGTGCTGGTCGATCAGCAGGGCCATCTTGTCGCGCAGCAGCAATTTCTCTTTCTTCAGCCGGTGCAGGGTCAGGTCGTCGAGCGGCAGCACGCCGCTGTCGGCCTCGCTGATCTGCTCGTCGAGCTGGCGATGCTTCTCGTGCAGCTCGCGGAACTCCTCGCTCTCCTCGAGCAGCTGGCTGACGATCTTCTGGTCGTATTCGAACATCTCTCATCCTCCCAGGTGCCGTGTTGCGGAGCACACGGCGGCTGTTCTGCTGCCGGGGCCGTGCCCGGCCCGGCGGGTTGAGTATATCGCCTGCTGGCGACCGCCGAGCAACCTCGGTTGCCGGCAGGCGGCTGGTCGTTGCATGGATTTGAACGAACGGGTCATCTCTTTTCGCTTTCACCTGCCTGCGCCGCCCCGTATCCTCTGCCCAACACCGCTGCCGAGGCGGTCCCGTGGATACCAGCGAGGAGCACCCCAGATGAGCATGTACGAGCGTGGCCAACCCTACCCGGTCGAGGTGAAGGCGGGCGAGAAGGTGTGGATCTGCCGCTGTGGCAAGACCGGCAAGCCGCCGTTCTGCGACGGTACGCACAAGACCGTGACCGGGGTCACGCCGCTCGCCCACGCCGCTGACAAGGACGGCAAGGTCTACGTCTGCGGTTGCGGGCGCTCGTCGAAGCTGCCGTTCTGCGACGGCACCCACAAGTCGGCCTGAGCCGACCGCGCCGGCATCACGCACCGCGCTGCGGCTCGGGGTCGAACAGGCCGCGGTAGAGCTCCGGCTCGGCCAGGCGCTGCACGAACCAGCGCAGCGCGTGGCCGCGGTGCCGGCTGTTCCAGGCCAGGTAGAGGCGGGGCGGTGGTGTCGGGCTGGCCAGTTCGCGGCTGACCAGCCGGCCCGCGGCCAGGTCGTCGGCGACCAGGTGCAGCGGCAGGTGACCGACGCCGAGACCGGCCAGGTGCGCCTTGCGCTTGTCTTCCAGCGATCCCAGCGTCAGCACCTCCTGGCCGCCCAGCAGCGCGACCGTGCGCGGTGGCAGGCGGCGCGAGCTGTCGGCCGCGGCGATCGCCCGGTGGCGCAGCAGCGCCGCGTCGCCGACCGGCTCGGGCTCGTCCGCCAGCGGGTGGCCGGGCGGCAGGACGAAGACGAACGGCATGCTGCCGAGTTCGCGGCTCGAGTAGCCGCCGCCGGCCGGGCCCTCGCCGGTGGCGCCGACGGCGAGGTCGGCGCGCCCACTGGTCAGCGCGTCCCACGCCCCGCCGAGCACCTCCGAGAGCAGGCGCACCCGGGTGCCCTGGCCCTCGGCGTAGAACGCCTCGAGCAGCGGGAACAGCCGCTCGACCGGCACCAGGTCGTTGACCGCGATGCGCAGCTCGGCCTCCCAGCCGGTGGCGATGCGCTTGACCGTCAGTTCCAGCTCGCCGGCGGCGCGCAGCAGGTGGCGCCCCTCGTCGAGCAGGCGCTGCCCGGCCGGGGTCAGGCGGGCACGGTGACCGCTGCGGTCGAACAGCACGACGTCGAGCCCCTGCTCGAGCTTCTGCACCGTGTAGGTCAGCGCCGACGGCACCCGGTGCAGCTCCTCCGCGGCGGCGGCGAAGCTGCCGTTGCGGTCGATGGCGTCGAGCACCAGCAGGGCGTCGAGGGTGATGCGCAACGCGCTGGACTCCCGGTTGCGCGGCCGCGCGCCTCCGGGCGCCGCCGCTGGTTGCTGGTTTATCATAGCCGCGATCGTTCAGGCCGATAGAACGACTCGCGCACACCCGACTCCGAGGCAGGGGCCTTTTTCGATGAACCAGATGGTCAACGGCGAGTGGACAGCGGAACCGTTCCAGCCGCGCCTGCGGGACGGCGCCTACGCGCGTCCCGACAGCCAGTTCCGCGACACGGTCACCGCCGACGGCCGCGGCGGCTTCGCCGCCGAGGCGGGGCGCTACCACCTGTACGTCTCGCTGGCCTGCCCGTGGGCGCACCGCACGCTGATCGTGCGCCGGCTCAAGGGGCTCGAGGAGGCGGTCTCGGTCTCCGTGGTGCACCCGTACATGGGCGAGCGCGGCTGGCAGTTCGACCCGACGTTTCCCGGTTCCACCGTCGACCACGTCAACGGCGTCGACTACCTCTACGACGTCTACCGGCTGGCGCGACCCGACTACAGCGGGATCATCACCGTGCCGGTGCTGTGGGACCGCGAGCGCCGCACCATCGTCAACAACGAGTCGTCCGAGATCATCCGGATGCTGAACGCGGAGTTCGGGGGGTGCGGCGCGCACGGCCCCGACCTCTACCCGCAGCCGCTGCGCGCGGAGATCGACGCGCTGAACGAGCGCGTCTACGCGGACGTCAACAACGGGGTCTACCGTGCCGGCTTCGCCACGCGCCAGGCGTCCTACGCGAGGGCGGTCACCGCGCTGTTCGCGACGCTGGACGAGCTCGAGCAGCGGCTCGCCGGCTCACGTTACCTGCTCGGCGCGCAGCCGACGGAGGCCGACTGGCGGCTGTTCACCACGCTGGTGCGCTTCGACGCGGTCTACTACGGCCACTTCAAGTGCAACCTGAAACGGCTGGTCGACTACCCGAACCTGTGGGCCTACACCCGCGACCTGTACCAGCAGCCCGGCATCGCCGCGACGGTCGACCTGGCGCAGATCAAGCACCACTACTACGCCAGCCACCCGAGGCTGAACCCGAGCGGCATCGTGCCGCTGGGCCCGGGGCTCGATTTCCTCGCCGCGCACGGCCGGGGCTGACCGCGGGCGCCGGGGGAGGCCGGGCAGGGTGCCCGGCCGCCGGTTCAGGCCGCGGTCAGATGTCGATCCCCGCGAGCCGCCAGTGCTCTTCCATCACCAGGTAGGCCTGGTCGATCGCGTCGACCGCGAGCTGCCACTGCTGCTGCTCGGCCAGGCGGCTGGCCTGGCGGTAGATGCTGTCGGCGCGGTCGTTGCCGGCGGCGATCGCCTCCGGGTCGACGTCGACACCGGCGCCGCCCTGCTGCATCCAGTCGGCCATGAAGCGCCAGTCCTGGAAGCGGCGCTCCGCCTCGACCCACGCCTCGCGGGTGCCGTTGGCCGGCAGCTCGACCACCAGCCGGTCACCGCCGCGGTAGCCGACGACGGCGGCCTGCACCCGGTTGTAGGCGTCGACCATCAGCGCCTCGGCGCGCTGCAGGTCACCCGCCTGCCAGGCCGCCAGACCCTGTTCCCGCTGCGCCGCGGCGAGCTTCAACGGCTCGCCGTCATGGCCCTTCTCCTCGGCGATGCCGAATGCCGCCGGCAGCACCGAGGCCATCACCTTGTCCATCTCCTGCAGCCAGGTGACCAGCTTGTCACCCCCGAGCGGCATGGTGACGTGGCGCTCCATCGGGTAGAGCAGGCGGCCGGCCTGGTCGACCAGGTCGACGGCGGTGTTGTAGTTGCCGAGCTCGGCTTGCTCGGTCGCCCGCCGCAGCAGCGCCTGCTTGGCCGCGCGGTCCTGCTCGCTATACAGGCCGGTGACCGACGAGTTCCCGATCGCGCCCTCCATCACCCGGATCTGGTCGCGCACCTCGTCCGGCGCGGGGCGCATCGGGTTTGCCTGCACCCCCAGCGCACAGCCGACCAGCGTGGCGAGCAGGGTGGT
>DATCZX010000195.1:0-2643 GCA_036525695.1 Gammaproteobacteria bacterium
GCTGACGAAGCACGTCGGGATAGCGCAGCGATGTAGGTTGGGCAAAGCGCAGCGTGCCCAACACGAATCCGATACGAACGACGACGGAGGAACGGGATGAGCAAGCTGGATGGCAAGGTGGCGCTGGTGACCGGCTCGGGCCGCGGCATCGGCCAGGCGATCGCGCTGAAACTGGCGTCCGAGGGCGCGCGCGTGGTGATCAACGACCTCGACCAGGCGCCGGCGGCGGAGACCGTCGCCGCGATCGAGGCGGCCGGGGGCCAGGCGGTCGCCTGCGTCGGCGACGTCACCGCGGCCGACTTCGGCGAGCGCTTCGTCGCCACCGCGGTCGACGCCTTCGGCGGCCTCGACATCGTCGTCAACAACGCCGGCTACCCGTGGGACGGGGTGATCCAGAAGGTCTCCGACGAGCAGTGGCAGGCGATGCTCGACGTCCACGCGACCGCGCCGTTCCGCATCCTGCGCGCGGCCGCCGGCTTCATCCGCGACGCCGCCAAGCGCGAGCAGGCCGAGGGTCGCCGGGTGGTGCGCAAGGTGGTCAACGTGTCGTCGATCGCCGGGCTGTTCGGCAACGCCGGCCAGGCCGGCTACAGCGCCGGCAAGGCGGCGGTCACCGGCCTGACCAAGACCCTGGCCAAGGAGTGGGGCCGCTACGCGGTGACCGTCAACTGCGTCGCCTTCGGCTACATCCAGACGCGCATGACCGCGGCGATCGGCTCCGGCGCCGAGAGCGCCGACGTCGGCGGGCGCGAGATCCGCATGGGCATCCAGCCGGAGTTCATCGAGTTCATGAACCGCATGATCCCGCTCGGCCGCGGCGGCACCCCGGAGGAGGCGGCCGGCGCCGTCTACCTGCTGTGCATCCCGGAGTCGGACTACGTCTCCGGCCAGGTGCTGCTGGCCAGCGGCGGTTTCGTCATGTGACGACGGCACCGCCACGCGCCTGGCCGGCGTGGCTGGCCAGCCCGTTCCGCCCGTTCTTCCTGCTCGGGCCGCTGTACGGCGTGCTGCTGGCGCTGACCTGGACCGGCCTCTACCTCGGCCTGCTGCCGTCCGGCTGGCTGCCCGACCCGCTGCCGCTGTGGCACGGCCACGAGATGCTGTTCGGCTTCGCCGCGGCGATGGTCTCCGGTTTCGTGCTGACCGCGCTGCCGAGCTGGGCCGGCACGCAGGAGCTCGGCGCGCGGCCGCTGGCGCTGCTGGTGGCGCTGTGGCTGGCCGGGCGGCTGGCCTCGTGGGGCGCGGCGTGGCTGCCGGCCGGGCTGGTCGCGGTGATCGACGGCAGCTACTTCCTGCTCTTCGCGCTGTTCGCGCTGCGCGGTCTCGGCCGCGTGCCCGACCGGCGCTACCTGTGGCTGGTGCCGATCGTCACCGCCTTCTACCTGGCCGCCTGCGCGTGGCACACCGGGCGCTTCTCCGCGGACCCCGGCCTGGCGGCCTGGGGGCTGCGCCTGGCGCTGTTCTCGCTGCTGCTGCTGTTCTCGTTCGTCGGCGGCCTGCTGACGCCGATCTTCACCAGCGGCGCGCCCGGTGCCGCGCCGTTCGCCTTCAGCCCGCTGCTGGAACGGGCCGCGGTGGCGACGCTGCTGGCGCTGGCCCTGACCGATCTCGGCGCCGGCGGGCCCGCGGTCACCGGGACCTGTGCGCTGCTCGCGCTGGCGGTGCACGCGGCGCGCATGGCGCGCTGGCCGCGCGCCGCCGCGCTGGCTGACCCGCTGCTGTGGGCGATGCACCTCGGCTACGCCTGGCTGCTGGTCGCGCTGGCGCTGCGCGCCGCCGCCGACCTCGCCGGCGTCGTGCCGCCGCTGCTGTGGCTGCACGTGTTCACCGTCGGCGCCTTCGGCAGCATGAAGCTGAGCCTGATGACCCGCGTCGCGCTGCGCCACACCGGGCGCCCGCTGCAGGTGCATGCGGCGATGGTGTTCGCCTACCTCGGCCTCAGCGGCGCCGTGCTGGCGCGCCTGCTGGCCGGCATCGGCCTGGCCGAGATCACGCTGATGAGCCTCTCGGCGCTCGCCTGGGCCGCCTGCCTGGCGACCTTCGTCGCGCTGCACGGAAGCTACCTGCTGCAGCCCAGCCTGCCGCGGTTGCAGCCCGCTGGGTAAGCGCTTACGCTGCCGCGGAAGGCCATCCGGGACCCCGCCACGGGGGCACAGGGAGTGTCCATGCTGAAGCACGTGCTCGTCGTCGACGACTCCAAGTCGGCCCGCTTCATGCTCTCCAAGCTGCTCGAGAAGCACGGCCTGACGGCCGACATGGTCGACTCGGCCGAGGCGGCGCTCGACTACCTCGACGGCAAGCGCCCGGACGCGGTGTTCATGGACCACATGATGCCCGGCATGGACGGCCTCGAGGCGACGCGCAGGATCACCGCGGACCCGCGCTTCGCCGGGATGCCGGTGGTGCTGTTCACGTCGAAGGAGGGCGACGAGTACATCGCCGAGGCCCGCGCCAGCGGCGCCCAGGGCGTGCTGCCCAAGCCGCCCTCGCCGGACAAGGTCAAGGCGGTCGTCGACGAGCTCGCCGCGCTGGTCGCGGCGCAGCCGGAGCGCGCACCCGCCGCGGTCGCCGCGCCCGCGCCGGCCGCCGCGCTCGATCCCGCCGAGCTCGAGCGGCTGGTCGGCCGCAGCGTCGACGCGGCGC
>DATCZX010000196.1:0-5136 GCA_036525695.1 Gammaproteobacteria bacterium
GGCGCCGCTCCCACAGCGCCTTGCGGCTGATCCCCAGCCGCCGCGCCAGCTCGGTCTCGGTCATCTGTTCCTGGTTGTCGAGCACGAACTGGCGGAAGTAGGCCTCCAGCGACAGGTCGGCCGCCGGTGCCGGGGAGGGGATCGGCGCGGCCTCGGAGCCGACGCCCTCGCCGGCGGGTGGTGGCTGCAGCGCCAGCATCGACGCGTCGATCACGCTGCCCTCGCTGAGGATCACCGCGCGCTCGATCGCGTTCTCCATCTCGCGCACGTTGCCGGGCCAGCGGTAGGCGCGCATCGCCCCGATCGCGCCCGCGGCCAGCTCCAGGCGGGGGCGGTTGAGCCGCTCGCAGGTCTTGGCCAGCAGGAACTCGGCCAGCCGCGGGATGTCCTCCTGGCGCTCGCGCAGCGGTGGCAACTGGATCTCGACGACCTTGAGGCGAAAGTAGAGGTCCTCGCGGAAGCGCTGCTCCGCGACCAGCTGGCGCAGGTCGCGGTGGGTCGCGGCGATCAGCCGGATGTCGACCTGGCGGTCGTGGTCGGCACCGACGCGGCGGATGTCGCCCTGCTGCAGCACGCGCAGCAGCCGTGCCTGCGCCGGCAGCGACAGCTCGCCGACCTCGTCGAGGAACAGCGTGCCGCCGTCGGCCTTCTCCACGAGTCCCTGGCGTGCACCGACGGCACCGGTGAACGCCCCCTTCTCGTGGCCGAACAGCTCGGACTCGATCAGCCCCTCGGGGATCGCCGCGCAGTTGACGGTGATGATCGGCGCGTCGTGGCGCCGGCTGTTCTCGTGCACCGCGCGCGCGGCCAGCTCCTTGCCGGTGCCGGACTCGCCGAGGATCAGCACGCTGCTGTCGGTCGGCGCCACCTTGCGGATGTGCGCCAGCGCCTCGAGCATCGCCGGGGCCTCGCCGACCATCCCGGAGACCGGGTAGCTGCGCAGCACCTCGGACTTCAGCTGCTCGGTCTGGCGCTCGAGCCGGCTGTGCTGCAGCGTGCGCTCGACGGTCAGCAGCAGCTCGTCGTGGTCGAACGGCTTGGCGATGTAGTCGACGGCGCCCAGCTTCATCGACTCGACCGCCGAGCGCACGCTGGCGTAGCTGGTCATGATCAGCACCGGGATCCCCGGGCACAGCGGGATCACCTCGGTGCCGGGTGCCCCCGGCAGGCGCAGGTCCGCGATCACCAGGTCGAACTCCTGGCGTGCGAGTTGTGTCGCCGCCTGCTGCACGCTGCTGCACTCGGCCACCCGGTAGCCGTTGCGCTCGAGCAGCCGGCGCAGCGCGGTGAGGATCACCTTCTCGTCCTCGACCACCAGGATGCGGTTCATGCCGGTTTCCTCTGTGCCAGCGCGGGCAGCGGGGTGGCGCTGCCCCGCGGTCGTGGCAGGCTGATCAGCATCCGCGTGCCGACCGCTTCGGTGCTGTCCACGGTGATGCTGCCGTCGTGATCCTTGACGATGCTGTAGACCAGTGACAGGCCGAGCCCGGTGCCCTCGCCCGGCTCGCGGGTGGTGAAGAACGGCTCGAAGATGCGCTCACGCAGGTCGGCGGGGATCCCGGCGCCGTGGTCGCTGACGCTGATCTCGATCCGCTCGCTGCCCTGCGTGGCGCCGACCTCGACCCGGTCGCCCGGTTGCGAGGCGTGGCAGGCGTTGGTCAGCAGGTTGACGAACACCTGGACCCAGCGCTGGCGGTCGCCGAGTGCCTCGATCTCCGCCGGGCAGTCGTTGACGCAGGTCACCTGCTTGCCGCTGTGGCTCAGGCGTACCAGCCGGGCAGCCTCCTCGACGCAGTCGCGGATGCGGAAGGTGGCGCTGCCGCGCAGCTCGGCGATGCCGCTGTGGCTGAAGCTGACCAGCGACTGCACGATCTCGGTGATGCGCCGGGTCTGCGCCAGGATCTCCTCGATGCTCTCGCGCACCTCGTCGCTGACTTGCTCGTCGCGCAGGTTCTGCGCCAGGCAGGCGATGCCGGTCACCGGGTTGCCGATCTCGTGGGCGACGCCGGCGGCGAGCCGGCCGATCGACGCGAGCCGCTCGCTGTGCGCCAGCTCGGCCTCGAGCGTGGTGATGTCGCTGAGGTCCTCGAGCAGGATGACGATGCCGCCGGGATCCAGCCCCTGCGCCGCCGGGTGGGCCGGGGCCGGCGGTGCCAGCGCCGCGCGGTGCAGGTTGAAGCTGTGCAGCTTGCCCTCGAGCACCAGCTGGCGCTTGTGCTGGTGCTGGTCGGCGACCACGCTGAACTCCTTCAGCAGCCGTCCCCACGGTTGCGGGAGCTCCTCCAGCGGGGTGCCGACCGCGGCGTTGCGCGGAATGCCGGAGATCAGCTCCATGGCGAGGTTCCAGATCACCACCTCGCCGACCGGGCCGACCGAGCAGACGCCGATCGGCAGGTCCTGCAGCACCTGGCGGTGGTAGCGGCGCAGCGCGTCGAGTTCGAGCTCCATGCCGCGCAGCTGGCTGCGCGAGCGCTCCAGCCGCTCCTCGATGAAGCGCACGCTGTCGCCGAGCGCGGTCTGCTCGGTCGGGTTGAGGCGCAGGCGGGTGTCGACGATCATGCGCGCCAGCTGCGGGCCCATCAGGCCGGAGAGGTTGCGCTCGATGCGGTCGCGCAGCCGGCGCAGCTGGTTCGGGCGCGCCTCGCTGCTGGTCATCTCGAGGTCGTCGAGCGCCTGGCGCACCTCGCGCTCGGCGGCCTTGGGGCCCATCACCAGGGCCAGCTGCTGGCGGAACTGGCCGGTGTTCTCGGCGGTGACCACGCCGTGCGGCGGGGCCATGCTCTCCATCACGCAGGCGTAGGCCGCCTCGTTCTCGGCCCGGTCGGGGCGCGACAGCAGCGAGCCGACCACGAACAGCAGGCTGTTGATCGACAGCGACCAGAGGGTGGCGAACTGCCACTTGTCCTGGCCGGCCGGGTCGACCACCTGCATCACCTCGGGGTTCAGCGCGACGGTGCCGCTGCTGCAGCAGGCCGGCCCACACCAGCGCCCCGCCGCTGAGGCCGGCCAGGAAGCCGATGCGGGTCGCGCGCGGCCAGTAGAGCAGGCCGACCACACCGGGCAGGAACTGGGCGACGGCGACGAACGAGATCAGCCCCAGCTCGACCAGCCCCTGGTTGTGCTCGAGCGCCAGGTAGAAGACGAAGCCGGCGAAGATCACCAGGCCGATCAGCAGCCGCCGGCCCCACAGCACCCAGCGGTAGACATCGAGCTTCGGGTCGGGGTAGGTGACCGGCAGCAGCAGGTGGTTCAGGCACATCGACGACAGCGCCAGCGTGGTGACGATGACCATCGCGCTGGCCGAGGAGATGCCGCCGATGTAGGCGAGCACCGGCAGCAGCGAGTCGCCGGACAGCAGCGTGATGCCGAGCACGTAGTAATCGGGGTGCACCGGGGTGCCGCTGGCCATGCCGGCCCACAGGATCAGCGGGATCGGCAGGTTCAGCAGCAGCAGGAACAGCGGGAAGGCCCAGGCCGCGACCGGCAGCGCGTGCGGCGCCAGGTTCTCGGTGAAGCCCATGTGGAACTGCCGCGGCAGCAGGAACGCGGCGGCGAAGGCGAGCAGCATGAAGGTGGTCCAGGAGCCTTCGCGCACCGGCGCGTAGAGCTGCTCGAGGGCCTCGGGGTGCGCGGCGAGCCAGCGGTCGAGCCCGCTGGGTCCGTCGAGGATGCCGAACAGCGCGAAGGCCCCGACCAGCAGCAGCGCGAGCAGCTTGACCAGCGACTCGAAGGCGATCGCCACCACCAGGCCGGCGTGCTTCTCGCGCGGCGAGACGTGCCGCGCGCCGAACAGGATCGCGAACACGGTCAGGCAGATGCAGAAGCCGAGCGCCAGCGTGGTCGGCGCCACCTCCTGGGTCAGCACGCGGATCGACTCGGTCACCGCGCGGATCTGCAGCGCGATGTAGGGCAGCGTGCCGGCGAGCATGAACAGCGTCACCAGCACCCCGGCCAGCTGGCTGCGGTAGCGGAACGCGAACAGGTCGGCCAGCGAGGTGAGCTGGTAACGGCGGGTCAGGCGCAGGATCGGCAGCAGCAGCAGCGGCGTCAGCAGGAAGGCCAGCGTCACCCCGAGGTAGATGGTGAGGAAGTTGTAGCCCTGGGTGCGGGCGAAACCGACGCTGCCGTAGTAGCTCCACGAGGTGGCGTAGACCCCGAGCGAGAGCACGTAGGTCAAGGGGTGACGCATCAGGCGCTGCGGGATTCGGCCGCTGTCGGCGAGGTAGGCGATCAGGAACAGCAGCAGCAGGTACGCGACCGCGATGCCGAACAGCGAGCTGAGTTCAAACGTCATCGCGGTGACCGCGCACCTGCAGCCACGCGGCGAGCGCGATGACCAGCAGCCAGATCAGGTACGGGAAGTACCAGGCGTGTTCGCCGTTGGCCCACCAGGTGACGAACGGCGGGGTCAGCAGGAAGGTCGAGAACAGGAACAGCAGGATTACCAGGTCGGACTGGCGTCCCTTGTCGGGCGGTGAACGCATGCGCCAAGCGTACCAGAGTCCCGTTACATTTCGTAACGTTCAGCGTGCCGGCGCGGAGGGCGCGCGGAGCGGCGCCGGGGCGGTCGGCAGCGCCGCGGGGTCCCAGTGGCGGACGGCCCAGTGCCAGAGCCCGTCGAGCGACTCGGCGCGCAGCCCGGCGGGCGGTGCCTGCCCGAGGTGCTGCAGCACCGCCAGCAGCGCCGGGCGCGGGTCGCCTGCGGGCAGCGGCAGCGCACCGGTCTGCTTGCTCAGCTTGTGGCCGGCGCCATCGACCGCCAGCGGCAGGTGCAGGTAACCGGGTACGGGCAGGCCGAGCAGCCGTTGCAGCAGCAGCTGCGGCAAGGTCTGCTCGAGCAGGTCCGCGCCGCGCACCACCTCGGTGATGCCCTGCTCGGCGTCGTCGACGACCACTGCGAGGTGGTAGGCGTAGAGCCCGTCGGCGCGGCGCACGACGAAATCGCCGTGGCGGGTCGCCAGGTTGGCACGGCAGGCACCGAAGGCCCGGTCGACGAAGCCGAGTTCCGCGTCGGGCACGCGCACGCGCAGGGCCAGCGGCCGCTCCGGGTGCAGCGGGCCGTCACGGCAGGTGCCCGGGTAGAGCGTGCCCGCCGGGGCGCGCCGGGCACGGATGGCGAGTTCGCGGCGGGTGCAG
>DATCZX010000197.1:0-13095 GCA_036525695.1 Gammaproteobacteria bacterium
CACCTGCCAGCGGTGCCGGTACTGCCCGCCCGGCTGCACCATGAACGTGGTCAGCTCGTCGATGAGCTCGTCGCTCGACGCCGGATCCAGCCCTTCGATGCGCAAGATCTTGCCGGACGCCGAGACGTGCTCGGCCAGCACCGCCGGGGCGAACGGCCGGAACGACTCGCGGTACTTGATCTTCAGGTTCATCACCGACTGCATTTTCGTGTTGCGCGGGTCGCCCAGGATCGAACGCCCGCCGAGCGCGCGCGGGCCGAACTCCATGCGCCCCTGGAACCAGCCGACCACTTGGCCACCGTCGAGCAGTTCAGCCAGCCGTGGCAGGAGTTGCGCGTCATCCAGCCGCGCGTAGCGCGCACCGAGGCGCTCGAGTGCGGCGCATACCGCATCCGGGGTGAAGCGCGGGCCGAGGTACGCACCGCGCATGCGATCGCCGCCATCCGGCGAGCGTGGTTGGTCGAGGTACTCGTGCCACAACGCCAGCGCCGCTCCGAGCGCTCCACCGGCATCGCCGGCCGCCGGCTGGACCCAGAGATCGGCGAACGGCCCTTCACGCAGCAGCCGGCCGTTGGCCACGCAGTTCAGCGCAACACCGCCGGCGAGGCACAGGTGCTCGACGCCGAGCTCGCGCTGCACGGTACGCCCGAGGCGCAGTACCACCTCCTCGGTGACCTGCTGGATCGACGCGGCGAGGTCCATCTCGCGCTGCGTGACCGGCGACTCGGGCGCACGCGGCGGCCCGTCGAACAGTCCGGCGAAGCGCTCGTTGGTCATCCGCAGGCCGGTGGCGAAGTCAAAGAAGTCGAGGTCCAGACGGAAGGAGCCGTCGTCCTTGAGGTCGATCAGGTGCTCGAGGATCTCCGGCGCGTAGCGCGGCGTACCGTAGGGCGCGAGGCCCATCAGCTTGTACTCCCCCGAGTTGACCTTGAACCCGCTGAAGTAGGTGAACGCCGAGTAGAGCAGGCCGAGCGAGTGCGGGAAGTCTAGTTCCCACTGCGGCGTCAGCCGGTGACCCTCGCCGAGCCAGACCGAGGTGGTCGCCCACTCGCCGACGCCGTCCAGGCAGAGCACCGCGGCGCGCGCGAACGGGCTCGGGAAGAAGGCCGACGCGGCGTGCGACTGGTGATGCTCGGCGAAGCGCAGCGGCGGCAGTGCCTGCTCGGTGATACCGCCGAGGGCAGCCAGTTCGCGCTTCAATACCTGCTTCAGGTAGAGCTTCTCCTTCAGCCACACCGGCATCGACGCGGCGAACGAGCGCAGCCCGCGCGGGGCGGTGGCCAGGTAGGTCTCGAGCAGGCGCTCGAACTTCAGCAGGGGCTTGTCGTAGAAGACCACGTGGTCGACCGCGTCGAGGCCGATCCCGGCTTCCTCGAGGCACCATGCGGCCGAGCGCGCCGGGAACGCGGGGTCGTGCTTCCTGCGCGTGAAGCGCTCCTCCTGCGCCGCGGCCAGGATCTCGCCGTCGCGCAGCAGCACGGCGGCGCTGTCGTGGTAGTAGGCCGAGAGGCCGAGGATCGTGGTAGCCATTGGCCCGGGTGTGTTCCAGAGAAAGTCGCGTCAGCCGCGCTGCGCGACCTCCAGCGCCTGGTCGATGTCCCACAGGATGTCGTCCAGCGTCTCCAGGCCGATCGACAGCCGGATCATGTCGGGGCCGACGCCGGCGGCGAGCTGCTGCGCCTCGGTCAGCTGGCGGTGGGTGGTCGACGCGGGGTGGATCACCAGCGTCTTGGCGTCGCCGACGTTGGCCAGGTGGCTGAGGAACTGCAGCGACTCGATGAAGCGGACGCCGGCCTGCATGCCGCCCTTGATGCCGAAGCTGAAGATCGACGACGGTCCGCGCGGCAGGTACTTCTGCGCCAGCGCGTGGTACGGGCTGTCGGGCAGCCCGGCGTACTGCACCCAGCTGACCGCGGGGTGGTCGCGCAGGTGCGCGGCGACGGCCCGGGCGTTGGCGACGTGGCGGTCCATGCGCAGCGGCAGCGTCTCGACCCCCTGCAGCAACAGGAAGGCGTTGAACGGGCTCAGCGCCGGACCGTAGGTGCGCAGGGTCTCGCAGCGGCACTTCAGCGTGTAGCCGAAGTCGCCGAAGGTCTCGTGGAAGATCACCCCGTGGTAGCCGGGCGACGGCTCGGTCATGCCCGGGAACTTGCCGTTGGCCCAGTCGAAGTCGCCCTTCTCGACCACCAGGCCGCCCATCGTGGTGCCGTGGCCGCCGAGGAACTTGGTCGCCGAGTGGACGACGATGTCGGCGCCGAAGTCGAACGGCCGGCACAGGTAGGGCGTGGCGAAGGTGTTGTCGACCATGAAGGGCACGCCGGCGTCGTGGGCGATCGCGGCGATCGCCTCGAGGTCGAGCACGTTGCCGGCCGGGTTGCCGATGGTCTCGCCGTAGACCACCCTGGTCCGGTCGGTGATCGCGCGACGGAAGTTCTCCGGGTCGTCGGGATCGACGAACACCGTGTCGATGCCGAGCTTGCGGAAGCTGACGTCGAACTGCGAGTAGGTGCCGCCGTAGAGCGTGCGCGCAGCGACGATCTGGTCGCCGGCCTCGAGCAGGGTCAGCAGCGCGACCATCTGCGCCGCCATGCCCGACGCCGTCGCCAGCGCGGCGCGGCCGTTCTCGAGCGCGGCGATGCGCTCCTCGAGCGCGGCGTTGGTCGGGTTGGTCAGCCGCGTGTAGATGTTGCCGAAGGTCTGCAGGTTGAACAGGCTGGCGGCGTGGTCGGTGTCGTTGAAGACGTAGGAGGTGGTCTGGTAGATCGGCACCGCGCGTGACGCGGTCGCGGCGTCGGGCACCTGGCCGGCGTGCAGGCAGAGGGTCTCGAACCCGTACTCGTGGTCGGCCACGCCGCCCTCCTCAGTTCTCGATCACCATGTGGCGATGCGAGGTGATCACCCGCGTGTTGACGCCGATGAAGTTGAGCCCGCCGAACAGCCGCGCGTGCTCGATCTTCATGCAGCGGTCCATCACCACCTGGAGCCCGGCCTCGCGGGCCCGGGCCGCGGCGGCCTCGTGGACCACGCCGAGCTGCATCCACACCACCTTGGCGCCGATGGCGATGGCCTCCTCGACGATCGGCGGCACCTCTGCGGCACGCCGGAAGATGTTGACGACCTCGACCGGCTCCGGGATGGACCGGAGATCGGGGTAGCAGGGCTCGCCGAGCACCTCCGCGCAGGCCGGGTTGACCGGGATCACCCGGTAGCGGTGCTGCTGCAGGTACTTCGCGGCGAAGTTGCTCGGCCGGTGCCAGTTCGCCGAGAGCCCGACCACGGCGACGCGGCGATGGCGCCGGAGGATGCGGCTCAGCGTCGGGATGTCGGTGCGGTCGGTCACGGCTCGCTCCGTTCGCGCCGCGCCAGCTCGCGCTCGCGCAGTTCGTTCCGGCGCACCTTGCCGGTGGTGGTCAGCGGCAGCTCGTCGATGTACTCGATCTCGCGCGGGTACTCGTAGGCCGCCAGCTGCTGCTTGACCTGGCGCTGGATGTCGAGCGTCAGCTGGTCGTCGGGCCGGATGCCGGGCGCCGGCACGATGAACGCCTTGATGATCTGGCCGCGCAGGTCGTCGGGGACGCCGATCACCGCCGCCTGGGCCACCGCCGGGTGGCGGATCAGGCAGTCCTCGATCTCGCCGGGGCCGATGCGGTAGCCGGCGCTGGAGATCACGTCGTCCTGGCGGCCGACGAACCAGAGGTAACCGTCGGCATCACGGTAGCCGACGTCGCCGGTCAGGAACCAGTCGCCGCGCATCTTCGCCCGGGTCGCGGCGTCGTTCTGCCAGTAGCCGAGGAACTGCACCGGGTCGCCGCTGCGCGCGGCCAGCTCGCCGCACTCGCCGTCGGGCAGCGGCCGGCCCTGCTCGTCGATCACGTCGACCCAGTGCCCGGGGTAGGGCTTGCCCATCGCGCCCGGCTTCACCTCCATGCACGCCGAGCAGTTGCCGACCAGGTAGTTGAACTCGGTCTGGCCCCACATCTCGTTGACCGTGAGCCCGAGCGCCTCGCGTCCCCACTCGACGATGCGCTCGCCGACGCTCTCGCCGGCCGACATCACCGCCTCCAGCGCCAGCCCGCGGCGACCGATGTCGCGCACCTGCATCAGCATCTTCATCGCCGTCGGCGGGATGAAGGCGTTGCGCACGCCGTGGCGCGCCAGCAGGTCGACCGCGCGCTCGGGGTCGAAGCGCCCCTGGCCCTCGTAGCCGAGCACCGGCTTGCCGAAGTGCCAGGCCGGCAGCAGCGCGTCGAGCAGGCCACCGGTCCAGGCCCAGTCCGCCGGGGTCCAGAACAGGCCGCCGCGCTGCGCGTAGAAGTTCTGCGACAGCTCGAACCCGGGCAGGTTGCCGAGCAGGCAGCGGTGGGCGTTCAGCGAGCCCTTCGGCGGGCCGGTGGTGCCCGAGGTGTAGATCAGCATCGCCGGGTCGTCGGCCCCGGTGACCACGTCCGGCGCGCTGTCGGCGCCGCGCGCGAGCAGCTCCCAGAACGGGCCCGCGCCGAGGCCGCTGCAGACCAGCACGTGCTCGAGCTGCGGCAGCCGCTCGCGCATCGCCTCGATGTCCGGCAGCCGGCGCGGGTCGACGATCACCGCGCGCGCGCCGCTGTTGGCGAAGCGGTACTCGAGCGCCTCGGGCCCGAACAGCAGCGACAGCGGCAGCGCGACCGCGCCGATCTTGTAGGTCGCCAGGTGCGCGATGCCGGCCTCCGGCCGCTGGCCGAGGACGATGCCGATGCGGTCGCCGCGCTGCAGGCCGAGCGCCAGCAACGCGTTGCCGAGGCGGTTGGAGAGCGTCGCCAGGTCGCCGAAGCTGTAGCGGGCGGACTGCCCGGCGGCGTTCTCGTAGAGCAGGGCGAGGTCGCCGGGCGGGTGGCGGTCGCAGACGTCGTGGCCGATGTTGTAGGTCGCGGGAAGCTGCCAGCGGAAGGCCGCGCGGATCTGGTCGAAGTCGCGGGAGCTGTCGTCGATCATCCCTGTCGCCACTCTGGGTTACGGCCCGCAACCGGTGTCGAGCGGACCTAAGACTAAGGCAAGCCTCGCGCACCCGGCAACCGCGCCACGCGGCGCCGGCGGCTCACCCACGCGCGGCTGCCTGGGCGACCTGGCGCCAGCGCGCCAGCTTGTCGGCGAAGCCGAGCGCCGCGTGCGCCGGGCTGGTCGACGGCAGCGTGACCAGCGCGAGCGCGCGCACGCGCCCCGTCGCGGACGGCAGCACGTGGCGGCGGTAGAGCAGGCGCGCGGTGCCGCCGTTGAAGAAGACGCTGTGGATGCGCGGGCAGGCGGCGAACAGCGCGGCGAAGTCGTTCGGCTCGACGCTCTCGCTGGCGATCGCCGCATCCAGGCTGCCGCTGCGCCGGCAGCGGTGGACCACGTCCCAGAGCGCGACGCCGGCACGGCGCAAGCGTTCCAGCCGCTCGGCGTAGGCGAGTTCCGGCCCCGCGGCGAACAGCGCGCCCATGATCGGCCAGAAGGCGTTGCGCGGGTGGGCGTAGTAGCGCTGCGCGGCGAGCGAGGCGACCCCGGGCATCGAGCCGAGCAGCAGCACCCGCGCCGCCGGGTCACCGACCCAGGCGAAGCTCTCGAGCCTCTGGCCGGGACTGGCCGGGTCACGCCGTGGCGGGCTCACCCGGCCCTGCCGCCGGCCTCGCTGCCGCGGTGGCTGTCGGCGCATTGCTGCAGCAGCCCGGCGATCGGCAGCGGCCGCTCGAACAGGTAGCCCTGGGCGTAGTCGCAACCGAGCAGCTCGAGCATCTCGGCCTGGCGCGCCTCCTCGACCCCCTCGCCGACCACGCGCATGCCCATGCTGTGCGCCATCGCGATGACCGAGCCGATCATCGCCGCCGCGCTGGCCTCGGGCACGATCCCGGCCAGGTAATCGCTCTGCAGCTTGACCGCGCTCGGCGCGAGCCGCTTCAGGTGGTTCAGCGACGACAGGCCGGTGCCGAAGTCGTCGAGCATGATGCGCACGCCGAGCTGGCGGAACGCATCGAGGTCGCTCCACACCTCCTCGCGCCCCTCGGTCACCAGGCTCTCGGTGATGTCGATGCAGAACTGGGCCGGCTGCATCCCGTGGCGGGCGAGGATGGCGGGCAACTCGGCCAGGCCGTGGGCGCGGAACTGCCGGTCGGAGACGTTGACGGTGACGAACTCGAGCCGGGGCAGCCGCTCGCGCGCGGCGAGGAAGTCGCGGCACGCCTGCTCGATGATCCAGCCCCCCAGCGGCCCGATCAGCTGGGTGTCCTCGGCCAGCGCGATGACGCGGTCGGGCTGGACCACGCCGAACTCCTCGCTGTGCCAGCGCAGCAGCGCCTCGATGCCGATCACCTGGCGCCCCTGCAGCGCGACGACGGTCTGGTACTCCAGGCGCAGCTCCCGCGCCGCCAGCGCCTGGCGCAGCGCGCTGGCCATCCGGTGGCGCTCCTGCAGCGCCTGGTTCATCGCCGCGGTGAAGAACTGGAAGTCGTTCCGGCCCGCCTCCTTGACGTGGTACATCACGTTGTCGGCGTTGTTCATCAGCGTGGTGATGTCCCTGCCGTCATCCGGGCAGACGGTGATGCCGATGCTGCCGCTGATCGTCTCCTCGTGGCCGTTGAGCAGGAACGGCCGGTTCAGCTCGACCAGGATCTTGCGCGCGACCACCTCGGCGTCGATCGCCGCGCCGATCTCCGCCAGCAGCACGATGAACTCGTCGCCGCCGAAACGCGCCACCGTGTCGGCCTTGCGCACGCAGGCGGAGAGCCGCATCGCCACCTCTTTCAGCAGCACGTCGCCGGCCGCGTGGCCGAGGCTGTCGTTGATCCACTTGAAGCGGTCGAGGTCGACGAACATCAGCGCCAGGCGCCGCTCGTTGCGCAGCGAGGTCTCGATCGCGCGGCCGAAGCGGTCGAGGAACAGCTTGCGGTTCGGCAGGTTGGTCAGGGCGTCGAAGTGGGCCTGGTAGTGGATCAGCTGGTCGGCGCGCTTGCGCTCGGTGACGTCGCGCATCGACCCGGCGACCCCGGCGATCCCGCCCTGCTCGTCGGGGATCGCGTGCATCTCGACCTCGACCCAGCGCACCTCGTTGCCGCGGCCGCGCAGGCGCAGCTCGCCGGCCTGGTGCTCCTCGGTGTGGGCGATGGCGGCATTGACCATCTCCTGGCAGTCGCCGAGGTCCTCCGGGTGCAGGAACTCCGCCAGCGGACGCCCGGCGCTGGCGCTGACGCTGAACCCGGTGATCTCCTCCCAGGCCGGGTTGAGCAGGCGCAGCTCGCCGCGCAGGCCGAGCTGGAAGATCACCTCGCGCACGCCGTTGAACACGGCGAGGTAGCGCTCGTTGGCCTCGCGCAGCGCCTGCCCGGAACGCGCCACCTCCTGGCGCAGGTGGATCGGCTGCCAGATCAGCGTGAACGCCACGTAGGCGACCAGCACCGTGGTCGACAGCAGCAGCGCCAGGTAGACGAAGAAGGTCGGCGGGTGGTTCCAGGGCTTGGCCGGGGCCAGGCGCAGCTCCCAGTGGGCCCCGGGCACGCGCAGGGTCTGGCGCGCCGTCTCCTGTGGGAACATCGGCCGCGGGTCGCCGGCGCTCGGCCCGCTCTCGTCGAGGTGCAGCTGGTACAGGTAGCCGGCTTCCCAGAGGCTCGCCAGGTTGGCCTCCGCGACCAGGTCCTCGACCTTCAGGATCACCGAGGAGAAGCCCCAGAAGAGCTCGTCGCCGACCAGGTCGGGCAGGTAGATCGGGGCGTGGCCGTAGACCACGAGGTCGCCGTTCTGCAGGGTCAGCGGACGGCTCAGGGTCACCTCGTGGTTCAGCATCGCGCGGCGCGCCGCCTCGCCGGCGACCTCCTCGTCGACCAGCCGCCGGCCGAGCAGGAACTCGAACCCTTCCTGCGGGAAGACGTGGCGGGTCACCCCGCCGGGCGCCAGCTGCAGGCCGCTGATCACGCTGACGCTGCTCAGCATGTCGGCGGAGTGGCTGTCGAAGTCCTCGATCCGCCCCTGGTGGTGGCGGATGTACGACTCCATGGTCGCGATCACCGCCAGGGCCCGGTTGACGCTGCGCTCGACCGCCGAGGCGAAGCTGTCGGTCACCTCCTGCAGCTGCACGTGCATCTGGCCGCGCCAGCGCTGCTGCTCCTGCAGCAGCACGTAGGTGCCGAGGGCGAAGTAGGCCACGCTGATCACGGCGGCGACCAGCAGCGAGCGAATCAACGGCGTGCGTGACATGTTCCTGTGTCGCCTCGGTCCTCGATCCCTGCGCACGCGCTGGCGCGGACGCCGGCAGCCGCGTGCGGCGCGGCCACCGACTCGACCAATGCCCTGTCGTGAAAGGATAAACCATCCGCCGCCGCCGCGGGGGCGGCGGCCGTGACGGTCAGCGGCTGGCGCCCGCCTGGCGGAGCCGGGCGACGGCGCGGTAACCGAGCAGCAGCGCGAACACCCCGGCGTAGAGCAGCGGTTCGCGCAGGTCGGCCTTGACCGCCCAGAAGAAGTGCAGCAGCGCGCCCAGCGCGGCAGCGTAGACCAGCCGGTGCAGCTGCTGCCAGCGCCGGCCGAGGCGGCGCTGCCAGCCGCGGGTCGAGGTCAGCGCCAGCGGCAGCAGCAGCAGGAAGGTGGTCAGCCCGGCGCTGATGAACGGTCGCTCGACGATGTCGGCGAGCAGCTCGTCCCACTCCAGCTGCAGGTCGAGGACCAGGTAGGTGGCGAGGTGCAGCAGCGCGTAGAAGAAGCAGAACAGCCCGAGCATGCGCCGCACCCGCAGCAGGCCGCGCCAGCCGGTCAGCCGCCGCAGCGGGGTCACCGCCAGCGTCAGCGCGAGCAGCCGCAGCGCCCAGCGCCCGCTCTGCTTGGCCAGCGCCTCGACCGGGTCGGCGCCGAGCCCGCCGCTGGCGACGGCGTAGGCCAGCCAGGCGGCCGGCAGCAGGCAGGCGGCGAACAGCAGCGTCTTGGCCAGGCGCACGGCAGGCGGGTCAGAAGTCGCGGCGCAGGTCCATGCCCTGGTAGAGGTGCGCCACCTGCTCCGCGTAACCGTTGAACGGGCGGGTGTCGATGCGCCGGTGGAACAGCTCGCCGTACTCCTCGATGCGCCGCTCGCGGCGCTGGCTCCAGCGCGGGTGCTGCACCTCGGGGTTGACGTTGGAGTAGAAGCCGTACTCGCCCGGTGCCTGCCGGTTCCACGCGGTGGGCGGCTCGCGCTCGGTCAGCGTGATGCGGACGATCGACTTGGCGCTCTTGAAGCCGTACTTCCACGGCACCACCAGGCGCAGCGGCGCGCCGTTCTGCGGTGGCAGCACCTGGCCGTACATGCCGACGACCAGCAGCGTCAGCGGGTGCATCGCCTCGTCGATGCGCAGCCCCTCGACGTAGGGCCAGTCGAGCACCGGGATCTGCTGCCCCGGCAGCCGCGCGGGATCGTGGATGCTCTGGAAGGCGACGTACTTGGCGCGCGAGGTCGGGCCGAAGCGCTTGAGCAGGTGGCCGAGCGGGAAGCCGACCCACGGGATCACCATCGACCACGCCTCGACGCAGCGCAGCCGGTAGACCCGCTCCTCGAGCGGGTGCGGGCGCAGCAGGTCCTCGATCGCGTAGCTGCCGGGGCGCTCGACCTCGCCATCGATGGTGACGCTCCACGGCTCGGTCTGCAGCAGCGAGGCGTTGGCGACCGGGTCGAGCTTGTCGGTGCCGAGCTCGTAGAAGTTGTTGTAGGTGGTCGCCGCGCGCTGCTCGGTCACCTTCTCGACGGTGGAGAACGGCCCCTGGCTGATCTCGCCGAGCGTCACCCCGGCAGCGGCACGACGCGGCACGGCCGCGGCCAGCAGCGACCCGGCGCCGAGCAGCGCGGCCTCGCGCAGGAAGCGCCGGCGCTCGCGGTAGACCGGTTCGGGGGTGATCTCCGACGCGGGGATGTCGGCGGGTCGCTTGATCAGCATCGCGTGCTCTCCGGCAGTGAGGGGGGCGGGCCGGCGCGACCCGCAGCGGCCGGGCGTGCGCCGGGCGAGCTCAACCGCCGCCCCCGGGGGAGCCGCCGCTGCGCGCCAGCGCGCCGCCGACCGGCCGCATGCGCTGGCTCAGCGGAGTCACCGGCAGGCCCAGCCGCTGCTGGTAGATCGCGGTGTAGGCGAGCACCCGCTGCAGGTAGTCGCGGGTCTCGTGGAACGGCACGTTCTCGACCCAGATGTCCGCCTCGAGCGGCGCGTCGCCGCCCGGGAGCCAGGCGCGGACGCGGTGCGGGCCGGCGTTGTAGGCGGCGTTGGCGAGCACCGGGTGGTCATCGAGCTGGTCCAGCAGCTGGCGCAGGTAGAAGGTGCCGAAACGGACGTTCCGGTCGGGATCGAGCAGGCCGGAGCTGTTCGGCAGCCGGGTCTTCAGGTCGCGCGCGAGCTTGCGCCCGGTCGCCGGCATGATCTGCATCAGCCCGAGGGCCCCGGCCGGCGAGCGCGCGTCGGCCGCGAACGCGCTCTCCTGGCGGGCCACCGCGAACACCCAGGCGGGGTCGAGACGCTGCCGCTGCGCCTGCCGGGTCAGCTCCTCGCGGAAGGCGAGCGGGAAACGGATCTCGAGGTCGTCCCAGTAGCCGGCCGCACCGAGGGCGAAGATCGCCCGGTCGTGCCAGCCCCAGTGCGACGCCAGCCGCGCGGCGACCACCTGCAGCGCGTCGCCCTGGCCGTCGAGCGCGGCGTACCACTCGCGGCGGGCGTCCAGGCGCAGGCCGGCGAAGAACAGCTCGCGCGCGCGGACGAAGGCCGGGTTGGCGCCCAGCGCCGCGGCCAGCGTCGGGTCGGAGGGGGCCGGCACGTGGTCGAAGCGGTAGCCGCGGCCGAGGCGGTCGGCGGCGAGGAACTCGTAGTAGCCACGCCCCTCGCTGAGCTGTTCGTACAGCGGCCGCGCCGCGGCCGCGCGGCCGGTCTGCTCCAGCGCCCGCGCCCGCCAGTACTGCCAGTCGGCCAGCGCGCGCTGCGCCTCCGGCATCCGCTCGAGCCACGCCAGCGCGGTCGGCCAGTCACCCTGCCGCAGCGCGGCGCGCACGGCCCACTCGTGCACGGTCTCGTCGCGCCACTCGGGCGCCAGCTGCTCGAAGCGCGACAGCGCCCGCGGGTCGGCATCGAACGCGTACTCGAGGGCGATCCAGCGCTCGATCCCCGCCCGCTCGGCCGGCGTGAAGGCGTGCCGGGCGCTGACCGCGGGCCAGCGCGCCACCGCGGCGTCGTGGTCGCGGCGGGCCAGCCGCTGCATGCCGTGCAACGCGATCTGCCGCTGGCGCGGGCCGTCCGCGGCCAGCCGCGCGTCGTCGAGGCGGCTCGCCGGATCGCGGTGCATCGCGATCCACAGCCCGACCAGCGGGCGCTCGGCGGCGGGCAGGAACCGTTCCAGGTAACGCGCCAGGCCGAGCTGGCGCCGGCGCATCGCCAGCTCGACCCGCTGCCAGGCCAGCGCCGGGGTCAGGCGCCCGGCCTCGCGCCAGGCGGCGAACAGCGGGTCGCAGGCGCGCGGCTGCGAGCGCCCGGCCAGCCACAGCTGCTGGGCCCCGGCCCAGGCCGCGGCGCTGCGTCCGAGCCGGCGCAGCGCGTCGTGGTAGCGGCAGCTGGCCTCGGTGCCGTCGCCGTCGCGGTAGTAGGCCACGTACTCGGCCCAGCGCGACTCGGCGGCCAGCCGCTCCAGCCAGGCGGCGCGCAGGCGCTCCGCCAGCGGGGTCGCGGCGAGTTCGGCCAGGCCGGCGTCGAGCTGCTCCGGGCGCAGGCGCGGCAGCTCCGCCTCCAGCTCCCAGTAACGCAGGTAGGGCAGCAGCGGGTAGTCGCCGAGCTGCGCCAGCAGCGCCCGGTAGCGTGGCCGGTCGCCGCTGCGCAGCGCCTGGCGCGCGTCGAGGAAGGCGGCCCGCTGTGCCTGCAGGCCGTGCTGGTCGTCGGCGAGCGCCGGCCACGGCAGCAGCGCCGCCAGCAGCAGGCCGAGCAGGCCCAGCCGGGCTCGCCGCCGGTCAGCCACGCTTGTCGGCATCGGCTTCGTTGCCCGCCCCCGGCAGCAGCGGGTCGTCGTCGTCCATCAGGATCCGGTTGGCCGGGCCCTCGAGGTCGTCGTACTGGCCGCTGCGCGCCGCCCACAGCAGCACGCCGAGCATCACCAGGCCGAGCAGCAGCATGCCCGGGATCAGCCCGTAGATCACTTCCAATGCAGTAACTCCTCGGGTTGCGCCGCCGCCCCCTCACCGGCGCTCACGCTCCGCGCGGGCGGCTGCCAGCGCCGCAGCCGGGCCGCGTTGCCGATCACCGCGAGCGAGGAGAGCGGCATGGTGACCGCGGCCAGCAGGGGGGTCACCAGGCCGGCCATCGCCAGTGGGACCATGAGTGAATTGTAGGCGATCGACAGCGCGATGTTCTGCCGCACCGTGCGCAGCGTCGCCCGCGCCAGGTCGCGCGCGGCGTCGACCAGCGCCAGGCGCTCGCCCGCCAGCACCACGTCGGCGCAGTCGACGGAGACGTCGGTGCCGGCGCCGAGGGCGATCCCGACGTCGGCCTGGGCCAGCGCCGGGGCGTCGTTGATCCCGTCGCCGACCATCGCCACCCGCTCGCCGCGGGCCTGGAACCCGGCGACCACCGCGGCCTTGTCCTCCGGCAGCACCTCGGCGATCACCTCGAGATCGCCGAGCGCGGTCGCCACCGCGCGCGCGGCGGTCTGCCGGTCGCCGCTGAGCAGCGTCACCGCGACCCCGTCCGCGCGCAGCGCCGCGGTGACCGCCCCGGCATCCGCGCGCAGGCGGTCCTGCAGCGCCAGCAGCCCGACCGCCGTGCCGTCCCGGCTCACCAGCACGCAGGTGCGGCCGTGCTGCTCGTGCGCGGCGAGCTGGTCGGCCAGCGGGGCCGGCAAGGCCCCGCCGCCGAGCCAGGCGGGGCTGCCGGCGCGCCACTCGGCACCGGCGACTCGGCCGCTGACCCCGCGCCCCGGCAGGCTGCGGAACGCCGTCACCGGCGCTGCGGCGACCCCGCTCGCCGCGGCGTGGGCGACCAGTGCCGCACCGATGCCGTGCTCGGAGCCCTGCTCCAGCGCCGCCAGCGCGGCCAGGCCGGTCTGCGCCGCGACGCCCTCCCAGGCGCTCGCGACGACACCGAGACGGCCCTCGGTCAGGGTGCC
>DATCZX010000198.1:0-2724 GCA_036525695.1 Gammaproteobacteria bacterium
CTGGGACCGCTCGACGAGGACGCGCTCGCCCTGTTCCGCCGCCGCGCCGTCGGCATCGTGTTTCAGGCCTTTCACCTGATCCCGACCATGACCGCCCTGGAAAACGTTGCCGTACCCTTGGAGCTGGCCGGGCGCGGCGACGCCTTCGAGCGGGCGGCCGAGTGCCTGGGCCTGGTCGGCCTCGACCATCGCCTGGCCCATTATCCCGGCCAGCTCTCCGGCGGCGAGCAGCAGCGTGTCGCCCTGGCCCGCGCCTTCGCGCCGGAGCCCGATTTGCTGCTGGCCGACGAGCCGACCGGGAATCTGGACGGCGAGACCGGCGACCATGTCATCGACCTGCTGTTCGACCTGCGCGCCCGAACACGCGCGACCCGCTCGACGTCGCCCACGCCCACTACGTGCTGCTCGAGCTGGCCAGCGGCCGTCCCGGCGACGACCTGCGCGGGCTGGTCGAGCTGGTGCTGCACGACGGCTTCGAGGCCGGCGACGTGCTCGACGCCGCGCTGGCCGCCAGCGACGCCCAGCGCGCCGACTTCTGGCGCATCCGCGAGACGATCCCGGAGGCGCAGAAGCGCACCGGCGCCGGCATCCGCCACGACGTCGCGGTGCCGGTGTCGCGCACCCACGAGCTGCTGGAGCAGGGCGGGGCGCTGGCCGAGCGGCTGGTGCCCGGCGTGCGCCTGGTGTTCTTCGGCCACCTCGGTGACGGCAACATCCACCTCAACCTGAACCAGCCTCCGGGGATGGAGCCGGCCGACTTCCTCGCGCGCACCGCCGAGGTCAACCACGCGGTGCTCGACCTGGTGATGGGCATGGAGGGGAGCTTCAGCGCCGAGCACGGCGTCGGCCGGCTCAAGCGTGACGAGGTGGCGCGCTACAAGTCGCCGGTCGAGGTGCAGCTGATGCGCACGCTGAAGCGCGCGCTCGACCCGGACGGCATCCTCAACCCCGGCAAGGTGGTGCCCGACTGAGCGGCACCCCGGGCGCGGCCAAGAAGGTTCCCATGCATCACCCCAGGCGGATCGAGAAGCTGCAGCAGACGCTGCGCGAGCGCAGCCTCGACGGCGCGCTGCTGTTCCACTCGCGCGACGTGCTCTATTACACCGGCACCGCACAGCCGGCGTGGCTGGTGGTGACCCCCGACGACTACGTGCTCGGCATCCGCTCCGGGATGGACTTCGCCGCGCGCGACACCGGCCTCGCCGAGCCGTACCTGGTCGCGCAGCGCGACCCGCTGACGCTGCTCAAGCAGCGCTTCGCCCCGGGCGCGCGGCTCGGCAGCGAACTCGACCTGATGCCGGTCGCCACCTGGCGGCGGCTGCGCTCGGCGCTCGCCGACGGCGAGCTGGTCGACCTGTCGCCGGCGATCCTGCAGCAGCGCATGGTCAAGGAGCCCGCCGAGCTCGACGCGGTGCGCCGCGCCTGCGTCGCCATCGACGCCGGCCACCTCGCCGCGGTCGCCGGGGTGCGCGCCGGGATGACCGAGCTGGAGGGCTCCGCGGCGATCGAGCACGGCCACCGGCTGGCCGGCCACGAGGGTGCCTACTTCCTGCGCGACACCGACTTCTGCATGGGCCGCGGCCCGTTCGCCTCGGGCGAGAACCTCGGCGAGATCAGCGGCGTGGTGTTCACGATCTCCGGCGTCGGCCTGAGCCCGGCGGTGCCGGCCGGCGCCTCCCGCCGGGTGATGCAGCGCGGGGACCTGTTCGTGGTCGACATCCCGACCTGCGTCGACGGCTACCACGCCGACCAGTCGCGCACCTACGCCCTCGGCACGGCGCCGGCGCGGGCGCTCGAGCTGCACGCCGGCCTGGTCGAGGTCGCCGACCGCCTGCGTGCCGCGATGCGCCCGGGCTGGAGCGCCGGGCAGCTCTACGACAGCGCGCTGGAGTACGCCGGGCAGGCCGGCATCGGCGGCGAGTTCCTCGCCTTTCCCAACGGCAAGCGCGCGCACTTCGCCGGCCACGGCGTCGGCCTCGAGGTCAACGAGCCGCCGTTCCTGAGCCGCGGCTCGAAGCTCGAGCTGCGCGCCGGCATGGTGCTGACCAGCGAGCTGCACGCCTGGGCCGACGACGGCACCATGGTCAAGCTCGAGGACACCGTGCTGCTGGGCCCGGCAGGGGCGGAACTGCTGACGCTGTCGCCACGCGAGCTGACCGTGCTCGGCGACTGACTCGACTGCCTACGCGGCAGATGCAGGCGGGTGCGGCCTGCCGCGAGTAGCCCGCGTGCCGCCTCCGCTGCCCTGGCACCGCGGCGGCTTCGCCTGTACCAACGGCCCCGGGATCCCCCCGTGGGGCGCGCCGCGCGCGCCGTCCCCGCCGCGAGCATTCTCCGGGCTCGCCGCCCCGTGCTGTGCCGCCCGCGTTGCTGGCTAGGTACGTAATAACCACCACGGTAATCGCGCTGCGCGCGGCCAATACTTGAAGCGAAGGACCGTCCGGGCCGGGGTGCCCGGCGCCAGCGCGAGGCACCGGCCAGGAACAGACGGCCCCGTCCAGGAGATGGCAGTCATGTTCCGTACCAAACCCGCACTGTGGCTTGTGCTTGCCACTTTCCTCGTTAGCACCGCGACGGTCGCCTGGGACCCTGTACCGGTCCGGGACGACCCGCTGGTCAGGCTGCCCGGCACGCAGCCGGGCGACGGCGTGTCGCTGGAGTCGCCGAACCGCTGCCTGAACTGCCACGGCGGTTACGACAGCGCGGTCGAACCGGGCTTCAACT
>DATCZX010000199.1:0-7806 GCA_036525695.1 Gammaproteobacteria bacterium
CAGCCAGTCGCCGGGGGCCAGCGGCACCGGCTCGGGACGGTCGGCGAAGCGCAGCAGCGCCGCGCCGCGCAGCAGCACGACCCACTCGTCGTCGGCCTGATCGTACCACTCGCCGGGCGCGCTGGCCTGGCCGGTGGAGACGATGCGCTGGAGGCGGAACGGGCCGTCGCCGCCGAGCAGCGGGCTGAACTCCTCGGCGGGCAGCGCGGCCGGCAGGCCGGCGTACAGGTTGCCCGTGCGGATGCCGCTCACGGCCGGTGCCCGTGGGCCAGGTAGTCGTGCGACTGCATCTCGATCAGGCGGCTGGCGGTGCGCTCGAACTCGGCGGCCAGGCGCGTGCCGGAGTAGAGCCCGGTCGGCGGCGCGGCGGCCGAGACGACCAGCTTGACCCGGTGGTCGTAGAGCACGTCGATCAGGTTGATGAAGCGGCGCGCGCGGTCGTCGTCCTCGGGCCCGAAGGCGGGCACGCCGGCCAGCAGCACGGTGTGGAAGCAGCGCGCGATCTCCAGGTAGTCGTGCTGCGAGCGCGGGCCCTCGCACAGCGCGCTGAAGTCGAACCAGACCACGTCGTCGGCCCAGCGCACCGTGGCGATCGTGCGCCCCTCGACCGGCAGCGGTTCACCGCGGCTGCCGACCTCCGG
This sequence comes from Gammaproteobacteria bacterium, assembly GCA_036525695.1. GTDB lineage: Bacteria > Pseudomonadota > Gammaproteobacteria > QNFN01 > QNFN01 > DATCZX01. Next base: position 642 of record DATCZX010000199.1, read on the forward strand.
GGCGACCTGCGCGAACGCGGTGGCCAGCGCGGTGTCGGCGGCGGCGTCGAGCGGCGCGTGGTAGATCTCCAGCCGCTCCAGCGCGCGCAGCCGGTAGTCGGTCGGGCTGTCCAGCGCGTGCACCTCGGTGTGGGTCTTCAGCAGCTCGATCGCCGGCAGGAAGCGCGCGCGCTGCAGGCCGTTGCGGTAGAGCTCGTCGGGCGCGGTGTTCGAGGTCGCGACCAGCGTCACGCCGCGCGCGAACAGGCCGCGCAGCAGCCCGCCGAGCAGCATCGCGTCGGTGATGTCGACGACGATGAACTCGTCCAGGCAGATGACCCGCGCCTGCCGCGCCAGCCGCTCGGCGACCAGCTCGAGCGGGTCGGCGTTGCCGCGCAGCCGCTGCAGCTCGGCGTGCACGCCGTGCATGAACCGGTGGAAGTGGACGCGCAGCTTGCCCTCGAACGGCAGGCAGTCGTGGAAGGCGTCCATCAGGAAGGTCTTGCCGCGGCCGACGCCGCCCCACAGGTAGAGGCCGCGCGCCGGCACGGCGGCTGCCGGGGCCCTGCGGCGCAGCCGCGCCAGCAACGGCGCGGGGGCGCGTGCGGCCGGGCGCAGCAGGTCGTGGTAGACCCGCTCGAGCGCGCGCACCGCGCGCTCCTGCGCGGGGTCGGCGACGTGGCCGTGGCTCTGCAGGTCGACCCGGTAGCGCTCGAGCGGGGTCATCGCTGCGCGGAGGTCAGAACGCCAGGAAGCGCCCGGCGACGGCGACGGCCGCGGTGGCGAGGCCGAGCAGCAGGTTGGCGCCGACGGCCCACCGGATGCGGTTCAGGCACGCGCCCGCCGCGGGCAGGTCGCCCGCGGCCAGCGCCGCGCGCATGCCGCGCCACGGGCCGAACCACAGGTGCAGGAACAGCGCGATCATCAGCCAGCCGGTCAGCTGCATCAGGTGCACGTGCCAGCCCACCGCGCCGAGGCCGCCGTAGACCGCGAACACCACCCAGTAGCCGGTCAGCGGCAGCCCGATCACCGCGCCCCAGACCCACGGGAAGAAGCGCGTGAACACACCGGCCCACAACGGCAGCCGCTGCGGCGGTTCCAGCTGCGCGGCGGCGACCGGGCGCAGCACCTGGTAGGCGAAGAACATGCCGCCGACCCAGACGACGGCCAGCAGGAGATGCAGGGGGAGGGCGAGTGCCATTGGTGGAATCCTCGGCTTGGACGGGGCTGGGCGGCGAGTTTAGCCCAGCCGGGGTCACCTATGACCCCATAAGTTCTTCTTCGGTTGCATGTACGGGTCATTCCGGTAGAGTTTTTGGCGCCCGCGATCGGGCGCTGCCTGGAAGGAATGGACATGCCCGATTACAAGCTCGCGCCGTCGATCCTGTCGGCCGATTTCGCCCGCCTCGGCGCCGAGGTGGACGAGGTGCTGGCCGCCGGCGCCGACCTGGTGCACTTCGACGTGATGGACAACCACTACGTCCCCAACCTGACCATCGGCCCGCTGGTCTGCGCGGCGCTGCGCAAGCACGGCGTCAGCGCGCCGATCGACGTGCACCTGATGGTGCAGCCGGTGGACCGCATCATCCCGGACTTCGCCGCCGCCGGCGCCGACTACATCACCTTCCACCCGGAGGCGTCGGCCCACGTCGACCGCACGCTGCAGCTGATCCACGACCAGGGCTGCAAGTCCGGGCTGGTGTTCAACCCGGCGACCCCGCTGGACGTGCTCGAGTGGGTCATCGACAAGGTCGACATGGTGCTGATCATGTCGGTCAACCCGGGGTTCGGTGGCCAGTCTTTCATCCCGGCCGCGCTGGACAAGCTGCGCCGGGCGCGTGAGCTGATCGACGCCAGCGGTCGCGCCATCCGCCTGGAGATCGACGGCGGGGTCAAGGTCGACAACATCCGCGCCATCGCCGAGGCGGGGGCCGACACCTTCGTCGCCGGCTCGGCGATCTTCAACACGCCGGACTACGCCGCCACCATCGCCGCGATGCGCGCGGAGCTGGCCAAGGTGGCGCGGTGAAGCCGTCGCCAGGGGCGCAGGCGCTGCCCGTGCCGTCCTTCGCCGGGCGGCAGCTGCTGCTGTTCGACCTCGACGGCACGCTGGTCGACAGCGTGCCGGACCTGGTCGCCGCGGTGAACCGGATGCTGGCCGACCTCGGCCGCCCGGCGGCGGCCGCCGGCGACGTCCGCAACTGGGTCGGCAACGGCGCCGTGCGGCTGGTCAAGCGGGCGCTGGTCGGGGCGCTCGAGGGCGAGCCGGACGCCGCCGAGTTCGCGCGCGCGATGCCGCTGTTCCTGCGCTACTACGCCGAGGAGAACTGCCGCCACAGCCGCCCCTACCCGGCCGCGCGGGCGACGCTCAGGCGGCTGGCGAGCGCCGGCTACCGGATGGCGTGCATCACCAACAAGCCCGCCGCGTTCACGCTGCCGATGCTCGAGCAGCTCGAGCTGGCCGAGCACTTCGGCCTGGTGGTCAGCGGGGACAGCACCTCGGCGACCAAGCCGGACCCGGCGCCCTTGCTCTATGCCACGGATTTCTTTAAAGTTCCGCCCGGCCAGGCGTTGATGATCGGGGATTCGGTCAACGACATCCAGGCGGCCCGTGCCGCCGGCATCCCGGTGGTCTGCGTCAGCTACGGGTACAATCACGGCCACGACATCCGCGGCGCCGGCCCGGATGGCGTGGTCGACTCGCTGGCCGAACTCGACGAGCTGCTGGAATCCTGACAAGCAAGCACTGATGGACATCACCGGAGAGAACTGGAAGCGGTGCCGCGGGTGGCGATGGCGTGCCTGACACGCCGACCGTCCGTGACCGTTCCCGTCGTTCTGCCGAGGTGATGTCCGATGAACCCTGACCAGTTTGCTCGTCTCGCCGCCGCGGGTTACAACCGCATCCCGGTGGTCCGCGAGGTCCTCGCCGACCTCGACACCCCGCTCAGCACCTACCTCAAGCTCGCCGACGGCCCCTACTCGTACCTGTTCGAGTCGGTGCAGGGCGGCGAGCAGTGGGGCCGCTACTCGATCATCGGCCTGCCGTGCCGCACCCGCCTGCGGGTGCGCGGGCGCACGGTGGCGCTGGAGCGCGACGGGCTGGCGCCCGAGGTGCACGAGGTCGACGACCCGCTGGCCTGGATCGAGGCCTTCGCCGCGCGCAGCAAGGTGCCGCAGCTCGATGGCCTGCCGCGTTTCACCGGCGGCCTGGTCGGCTACTTCGGCTACGACACCGTCGGCTACATCGAGCCGCGGCTGGCCGGCGATCCCGGCGCCGACCCGCTGGACAACCCGGACATCCTGCTGCTGCTCTCCGACGAGGTGGTGGTGTTCGACAACCTGTCGGGCAAGCTGATCTTCGTCGTCCACGCCGAGCCCGCGCTGCCCGACGCGCTGGCGCGGGCCGAGCGGCGCATCGACCAGCTGGTGCGCCGGCTGCGCGGGCTGGCCCCGCACTACGCGCACCGCGGCGGTGACCAGCGGGTCAGCGAGGCCGACTTCGTCTCCGGCTTCACCCGCGAGGGCTTCGAGGCGGCGGTCGCGCGGGTCAAGCAGTACATCGTCGACGGCGACGTGATGCAGGTGGTGCTGTCGCAGCGGCTGTCGATCCCGTTCGCGCACGCGCCGCTCGACCTGTACCGGGCGCTGCGCCTGCTCAACCCGTCGCCGTACATGTTCTTCATGCACCTCGACGAGTTCCACGTGGTCGGCTCGTCGCCGGAGATCCTGACCCGGCTCGAGGAGGGCGAGGTGACCGTGCGCCCGATCGCCGGCACCCGCCCGCGCGGCCGTGACGACGCCGAGGACCGGGCGCTGGCGGAAGAGCTGCTGGCCGACGAGAAGGAGCGCGCCGAGCACCTGATGCTGATCGACCTCGGCCGCAACGACGTCGGCCGGGTCGCCGAGATCGGCAGCGTCAAGGTGCGCGAGCAGATGGTGATCGAGCGCTACTCGCACGTGATGCACATCGTCTCGATGGTCAGCGGCCGGCTGCGCGCCGGGCTCAGCGCGGTCGACGCGCTGCGCGCGACCTTCCCGGCCGGCACCGTCTCCGGGGCGCCGAAGATCCGCGCGATGGAGATCATCCGCGAGCTCGAGCCGGTCAAGCGCGGGGTCTACGCCGGCGCGGTCGGCTACATCGGCTGGAACGGCAACATGGACACCGCGATCGCGATCCGCACCGCGGTGATCAAGGACGACGTGCTGCACATCCAGGCCGGCGCCGGCATCGTCCACGACTCCGACCCGGGCCGCGAGTGGGACGAGACGATGAACAAGGGCCGGGCGATCTTCCGCGCCGTGGCGCTGGTCGAGGGCGGCCTCGACGACCTGAGCGGATGAGCGGGAGGTCGCCATGCTGCTGATGATCGACAACTACGACTCGTTCACCTTCAACCTGGTGCAGTACCTCGGCGAGCTCGGCGAGACGGTCGAGGTGGTGCGCAACGACGCGCTGACGCTCGACGACATCGCCGCGCTGGCGCCGCAGCGGCTGGTGATCTCGCCGGGGCCGTGCGCCCCGGACCAGGCCGGCATCTCGCTGGCGGCGATCCGCCGCTTCGCCGGGCAGATCCCGATCCTCGGCGTCTGCCTCGGCCACCAGTGCATCGGCCAGGCCTTCGGCGGGCGCATCGTCCACGCCGGGCGGATCATGCACGGCAAGCTCTCGGACGTGCGGCACGCCGGGACCGGCGTGTTCCGCGACCTGCCCAACCCGCTGCGCGTGACGCGCTACCATTCGCTGGTGATCGACCCGGCGAGCCTGCCCGCGGAACTCGAGGTGACCGCGTGGACCCAGGGCGAGGACGGCGCGCCGCGCACCATCATGGGCGTGCGCCACCGCATGCTGGCGGTCGAGGGGGTGCAGTTCCACCCGGAATCGATCCTGACCGAGGCGGGGCACCGGCTGCTCGGCAATTTCCTCGCCGCCACGGCGGCCTGAAGCGGAGAATCGAACATGGACATGCAGACCGCGATCCGTAGCGTCACCGAGCGCCACGACCTGACCGCCGCGCAGATGACCGCGGTGATGCACACGATCATGGGCGGCAACGCGACCCCGGCGCAGATCGGCGGCTTCCTGATCGGCCTGCGCATGAAGGGCGAGACGGTCGAGGAGATCGCCGCCGCGGCGACGGTGATGCGCGAACTGGCGACCCGCGTGCAGGTGCGGCTGCCGAACCTGGTCGACGTGGTCGGCACCGGCGGTGACGGCGTCGGCACCTTCAACGTCTCGACCGCCAGCGCGATGGTGGTGGCCGCCGCCGGTGGCCACGTCGCCAAGCACGGCAACCGCTCGATCTCGAGCAGCTCGGGCAGCGCCGACCTGCTCGAGCAGGCCGGGGTGCGCCTCGACCTGACCCCGGAGCAGGTTGCCGCCTGCGTCGAGGAGGTCGGCGTCGGCTTCATGTTCGCCCCGCGCCACCACGGCGCGATGCGTTTCGCGGTGGCCCCGCGGCGCGAGATGGCGGTGCGCACGATCTTCAACCTGCTCGGCCCGCTGACCAACCCGGCGGGGGCGGGCAACCTGCTGATCGGCGTCTACGCCGCGGAGTGGGTCGAGCCGCTGGCGCGGGTGCTCGGGCGGCTCGGCGCCGACCACGTGATGGTGGTGCACGCCGAGGACGGCCTCGACGAGATCTCCGTCGGCGCCCCGACCCGGGTCGCCGAGCTGCGCGACGGGGCGGTCAGCTGCTACACGCTGACCCCGGAGCAGTTCGGCATCACCCCGACCCCGGCCGGCAAGCTCAGCGTGCCCGATCCGGCGGCCAGCCTGGCGGTGGTGCGCCGCGTGCTCTCCGGCGAGCCGGGCCCGGCCTCCGACATCGTCGCCCTGAATGCCGGCGCGGCGCTCTACATCGCCGGCCTCGCCGAGGATCTGGCCGCCGGCATCGCGCTGGCGCGCAGCCAGCTCGAATCGGGCGCCCCTGCGGCGAAGCTCGCCGCGCTGGCCGCCTTCACCCAGGCGCTGCCGCCGGCCGAGGCCTGAGGCGGTGGCTGACGCGCCGGACGTGCTGCAGCGGATCCTGGCGCGCAAGCGCGAGGAGGTCGCCGCGCGCGCCGCGCAGCGGCCGCTGCAGGCGCTGCAGCGTGCCGTCGAGCAGGCCGGGACGACGCGCGGCTTCCGCGCCGCGCTGGCCGAGCGCGTCGGCCGCGGCGAGGCGGCGGTGATCGCCGAGATCAAGCGCGCCTCGCCGAGCAAGGGGCTGCTGCGCGCCGACTTCGACCCGGCCGCGCTGGCGGCCAGCTACGCGCGCGGTGGCGCGGCCTGCCTGTCGGTGCTGACCGACCGCGACTTCTTCCAGGGCGACGACGCCCACCTGCAGGCCGCGCGCGCCGCGGTCGCGCTGCCGGTGCTGCGCAAGGACTTCACCGTCGACGCCTACCAGGTCTGGGAGGCGCGCGCGCTCGGTGCCGACTGCGTGCTGCTGATCGTCGCCGCGCTCGACGACGGCACGCTGCGCGCACTGCACGACCTCGCCACCGGGCTCGCCCTCGACGTGCTGGTCGAGGTCCACGACGCCGCCGAGCTGGAGCGCGCGCTGGCGTTGCGGCCGGCGCTGCTCGGCATCAACAACCGCGACCTGCGCACCTTCGAGACCCGGCTCGAGACCACGCTGGCGCTGCGCGAGCGGGTGCCGCAAGAGACCTTGCTGGTCACCGAGAGCGGGATCCTGCTCGCGGCCGACGTCGCGCTGATGCGCGACCATGGCGTCGGCGCGTTCCTGGTCGGGGAGGCGTTCATGCGCGCCGCCGACCCGGGGGCGCGGCTGGCCGAGCTGTTCTCCTCCGGGGGCGGCTGAGGCGGCGGGTCAGCGCGTGCCGTAGACCACGACGGTCTTGCCGTGTGCCTCGATCAGGCCGCGCGTCTCCATCTCCTTCAGCACCCGGCCGACCATCTCGCGCGAGCAGCCGACGATGCGGCCGAGCTCCTGGCGCGTGATGCGGATCTGCATGCCGTCCGGGTGGGTCATCGCGTCGGGTTGCGCGGCGAGGTCGAGCAGCGCGCGGGCGATGCGCCCGGAGACGTCCAGGAAGGCCAGGTCACCGACCTTGTGGCTGGTGTCGCGCAGGCGCAGCGCCATCTGCGAGGCGAGAAGGAACAGGATCTCGGGATCCTCGCTGGTCAGCTGGCGGAAGCGGGCGTAGGTGATCTCTGCCAGTTCGCACGACGTGCGGGTGC
>DATCZX010000200.1:0-10158 GCA_036525695.1 Gammaproteobacteria bacterium
TGAGATCCTTATCGTCGGTTCGGTGAGCTACGCCACATTCCTGGCGCTGGGCCTGCAGTACTCGGTCCTGCTGGCGACCCTGGTCGGTTTTTCCGTGCTGATTCCCTATATCGGTGCAGCGGTGATAACGCTGCCTGTCGCGCTCGTCGCGTTCTTCCAGTGGGGCTGGGGCTGGGATTTCGGCCAGGTGATGATCGCCTACGCGGTGATCCAGGCGCTCGACGGCAACGTGCTGGTGCCGCTGCTCTTCTCCGAGGTGGTCGACCTGCACCCGATCGCGATCATCGTCGCGGTGCTGTTCTTCGGCGGCATCTGGGGCTTCTGGGGGGTGTTCTTCGCCATCCCGCTGGCGACCCTGGTGCAGGCGGTGCTGAGCGCCTGGCCGCGGCTCGGCGCCGTCGGCGCGGCAGCACCCGGGCAGCCGCCGGAGGCCGGCCCCGGCGCTTGACCTGGGTGCCGGTGCACCTGCCGCCGCGCGGGCGGACCCGGGAGTTCGACGCCGGCGGCAACTGCGCGCCGGCTGCTAGAGGTTCTCGGTCGCGTAGTCCGCCAGCCGCGAGCGCTCGCCGCGGATCAGCGTGACGTGGCCGCTGTGCTCCCAGCCCTTGAAGCGGTCGACCGCGTAGGTCAGGCCGGACGAGGTCTCGGTCAGGTACGGGGTGTCGATCTGCGCGATGTTGCCGAGGCAGATCACCTTGGTGCCGGGGCCGGCGCGGGTGATCAGCGTCTTCATCTGCTTCGCGGTGAGGTTCTGCGCCTCGTCGAGGATGATGTACTTGTTCAGGAAGGTGCGCCCGCGCATGAAGTTCAGCGAGCGGATCTTGATCCGGTTGTGCAGCAGGTCGTTGGTCGCCGCCTTGCCCCACTCGCCGCCGATCTCGGTCTTGGTCAGGATCTCGAGGTTGTCCATCAGCGCGCCCATCCACGGCGTCATCTTCTCCTCCTCGGTGCCGGGCAGGAAGCCGATGTCCTCGCCGACCGGGATGGTCACGCGGGTCATGATGATCTCGCGGTAGCGGTTCTCGTCGAGGGTCTGGAAGAGCCCGGCGGCCAGCGCCAGCAGGGTCTTGCCGGTGCCGGCGGCGCCGAGCAGGGTGACGAAGTCGACCTCCGGGTCGAGCAGCAGGTTCAGCGCGTAGTTCTGCTCGCGGTTGCGCGCGGTGATGCCCCAGACCGCGTGGTTCTGCTGGCGGTAGTCGTTGACCAGCTCGAGGTGCGCGGCGCCGTCCTCGATCCGCCGCACCACCGCCTCGAACGGCTCTTCGCCGTCGAGGTAGACGAAGCCGTTGGGGTGCCAGCCGCGCACCAGCGGCCCGGAGACCCGGTAGAAGGTGCGCCCCTCCTCGCGCCAGCTGGCCAGCTCCTTGCTGTGGGTCTGCCAGAAGTCCCCCGGCAGGGCCGCGTGGCCCGAGTAGAGCAGGTTGACGTCCTCGAGCACCTGGTCGTTGAAGTAGTCCTCGACGTGCAGCCCGAGCGCGGCGCCCTTGATGCGCAGGTTGATGTCCTTCGAGGTCAGCGACACGTGGTGGTCGGGGAACAGCGCGCGCAGCGCCAGCGTGACGCCGAGGATCTCGTTGTCGGAGCGGTTGCCGGCGAGCTCGGGCGGCAGCTGCGTGGCCAGCGCGGTGGTCTGGAAGTAGAGCCGCCCGGAGGGCGCCTCGTCGTGGTTCAGGTAGGGGCGCTGGGACAGCGACAGGCCGTCCTTGATCGCGTCGGCGCCGCAGCCGGTCAGCAGCTCGTCGAGGAAGCGGCTCACCTGGCGCACGTTGCGCGACACCTCGGAGACCCCGCGCTTGTGCGCGTCAAGCTCCTCGAGCACCGCCATCGGCAGGTAGACGTCGTGCTCCTGGAAGTGGAACAGCGCCGTCGGGTCGTGCATCAGCACGTTGGTGTCGAGGACCAGCAGCCGCTTGCCGGGGACCTTGCGCTTGCGTGGAGCCATCCGCGCCGGCCCGCTCAGAGCGCGGCCAGCGCGGCGAGCACGGCGTCGACGTGGCCGGGCACCTTCACCTTGCGCCACTCCTGGCGCAGCGTGCCCTTGGCGTCGACCAGGAAGGTGCTGCGCTCGATCCCGAGCACCTTGCGCCCGTACATGTTCTTCTCCTTGATCACGTCGTAGAGCGCGCACACCGCGCCCTCGGTGTCGGCCAGCAGGTCGAACGGGAACTCGAACTTGGCCTTGAAGCTGGCGTGGCTCTTCAGGCTGTCGCGCGAGACGCCGAGGACCACCGCGTGGTGCGCGGCGAACTCGGCGTGGCGGTCGCGGAAGTCCTGCCCCTCCTGGGTGCAGCCCGGGGTGTTGTCCTTCGGGTAGAAGTACAGCACCACCGGCCTGCCGCGCAGCGCGGAGAGCTTGAGCTGCTGGTCGCCGGTGGCCGGCAGGGTGAAATCGGGGGCCTTGTTGCCGAGCTTGGGTGCGCTCATCGCGTGCTCCTTGCGTGGTGGTGGACGACCCGGGCTGGCTCCTCAGGACTTGACCGGTTCGATCACCGCGTCGAGGTTGAGCTGGTCGCAGTGGTCGAGGAACTCCTCGCGCAGCTGGCCGATGTGCTGGCTCGCCGGGATGCCGACGGTCAGCGTGACCGAGAACATCGGCGAGCCGGTGTGCGCGGCCGGGTAGGTGTGGGTCACCAGGTCCTCGATGTTGATCCCGCGGGTCGAGAAGAACTGCGCCAGGTTGTGCACGATCCCCGGGTGGTCGAGCGCCACCACCTCGACCAGGTAGGGCAGGCGGTCCTGCTGCGGGCGGCGCGCGTCGGTGCGCTTGGCGAACAGCTGCAGCCCGAGCGCCTCGCCGGCGCGCGGCAGCGTCGCCTCGAGCTTGGCGATCTGGTTCCACTGCCCGGAGACCATCAGCATCAGCGCGAACTCGCCGCCGAGCACCGCCGCGCGGCTGTCCTCGATGTTGCAGCCGCACTCGAGGATCCGTTCGGAGAGGTCGTTGACGATGCCCGGGCGGTCCTCGCCGAGCGCAGAGATCACCAGCAGACGCTTCATGGGATGGTGGGATCGCCAGTCGGGGTTCCGGGCGAGTATGCAACCCGGTCGGGGGATCGGCAAGCCGCGCGCGACGGCCCCTGCGCCGCGGCGCGCGCGCTTGTCAGGGTCGCATGGCGCCAGTACCATGCGGGCAATTCCGCGCCGGCCCGGCCGGGTCCGCGCACCTCGGTACGGAGTCCCGCGAGCGATGTTCCACGGCAGCATGGTGGCCCTGGTCACCCCGATGACGCCCGACGGCGGGCTCGACTACCCGGCGCTCGAGCGCCTGGTCGAGTTCCACGTCGCCGAGGGCAGCGACGGCATCGTCGCGGTCGGCACCACCGGCGAGTCGGCCACCCTCGACATGGAGGAGCACTGCGCGGTGATCCGCCGCGTGGTCGACCTGGTCGCCGGGCGCATCCCGGTGATCGCCGGCACCGGCGCCAACTCGACCACCGAGGCGATCGAGCTGACCCGCTGCGCGATGGCCGCCGGCGCCGACGCCTGCCTGCTGGTGACGCCGTACTACAACAAGCCGACCCAGGAAGGGCTCTACCTGCACCACAAGGCGGTCGCCGAGGCGGTGCCGATCCCGCAGATCCTCTACAACGTCCCCGGGCGCACCGCCTGCGACATGCAGCCGGAGACCGCGGTGCGGCTGGCGACGATCTCCAACATCGTCGGCATCAAGGAGGCGACCGGCGACATCTCCCGGGTCGCGCGGATCCGCGACGGCGCCGGTGACGCGCTCGACATCTACAGCGGCGACGACGCCACCGCGCGCGAGCTGGTCCTGGCCGGCGGCCGCGGCGTGATCTCGGTCACCGCCAACGTCGCGCCGGGGGCGATGCACCGGATGTGCGCCGCCGCGCTGGCCGGTGACGCCGCCGCCGCCGGCGCCATCGACGCGCCGCTGGCCGGGCTGCACCGCGACCTGTTCTGCGAGTCGAACCCGATCCCGGTCAAGTGGGCGCTGGCGCGGATGGGCCTGATCGGCCTCGGCATCCGCCTGCCGCTGACCGAGCTCTCCGCCCGCCACCACGCCACCGTCGAGGCCGCGCTGCGCCAGGCGGGCATCGCCATCGATTGATCCGCGGGCCGCAGCCCGCCATCGCCACTGACGAGGAATACCGTGAACCTGTCACCCGACGCGTCCCCCCGCCCGATCGCCGCCTGGCGCCTCCTGCTGCCGGTGCTGCTCGTCCTGCTGCTCGCTGCCTGCGCCTCGCGCGACATCGTGATCCAGGACAAGAAGATCGAGTACCGCCAGGCCTACGAGGTGCCGCAGCTGGAGATCCCGCCGGACCTCACCAGCTCCAGCATCGACGACTCGATGGCGGTCCCCGACGTGACCCCGCGCGACACCGCGACCTACTCGGCCTACGCCGGCGAGCGGCGCACCAGCGGTGGCACCGCCGGGTCGTCGGAGTACGTGCTGCCCGACGTCGAGGGCACCCGCGTCGAGCGCCTCGGCGACAAGCGCTGGCTGGTGGTGCGCGGCGAGCCGCAGCAGGTGTGGGGGCCGATGCGCCAGTTCTGGCTGCAGCTCGGGTTCCTGGTCGCGCGCGAGGACGCGCAGCTCGGCATCCTCGAGACCGAGTGGGCCGAGAACCGTGCCGACATCCCCAGCAACGTGGTGCGCGACACGCTGACCAAGCTGCCGTTCGTCGACAGCCTCTACGACTCCGACACCCGCGACAAATTCCGCGTGCGCCTGGAGAAGGGCGCGACCGCCGGCACCACCGAGGTCTACCTGGTCCACCGCGGCCTCGAGAAGGTGGCCAAGGGGCCCGAGTTCGTCTGGCAGCCGCGCCCGTCCGACCCGGAGATCGAGGCCGAGCTGCTGACCCGGATGATGATGTTCTGGGGCGCCGAGGAGGAGCGCGCGCGGCAGCAGGTCGCCGGCGCGCAGAGCCGCCCGGACCGCTCGCGGATGGTCACCGAGGGCGACAGCGTCACCGCGCTGATGCTGGCCGAGGACTTCGCCCGCGCCTGGCGGCGCGCCGGCGTCGCGCTCGACCGCATCGGCTTCGCGGTCGAGGACCGCGACCGCTCGCGCGGCGCCTACCGCGTGCGCTACCAGGCCGTCGACACCGGCGAGAAGGAGGGCTTCTTCTCCAAGCTGGCGTTCTGGAAGGACGACAAGCCCGACCTCAACTACTACAACATCAGCCTGCGCGGTTACGGCGAGGAGACCCGGGTCGAGGTCCTCGACGACCAGAACGTGCTGGTCAGTAACACCACCGCGCAGCGCATCCTGACGCTGCTGCACGAGGAGCTCCGCTAGCCGCGGGGGGGCGGCGTGCGCTTCGCCGCGCTCGGCAGCGGCAGCCGGGGCAACGCCTGGCTGGTCGAGGGCGGCGGCAGCGCGCTGCTGGTCGACTGCGGCTTCCCGCTGCGCGAGACCCGCGCCCGGCTGGCGCGCCTCGGCTACGCGCCCGAGCAGCTGGCCGGCGTCGTCCTGACCCACGAGCACGGCGACCATGCCGGCGGCATCGGCCCGCTGGCGCGGCGCACCGGGGTGCCGGTGTGGATGACCCACGGCACCCACCAGGCGCTGCGCGACCGCGACCTGCCCGACCTGCGGCTGTTCGACAGCGACGTCCCGTTCGTCGTCGACGGGCTCGAGCTGCACCCGTTCGCGGTGCCGCACGACGCGCGCGAGCCGTGCCAGCTGGTGGTCGGCGACGGCGCCCGCCGGCTCGGCCTGCTGACCGACCTCGGCAGCCTGACCCCCCACGTCGAGCGCTCGCTGGCCGGCTGCGACGCGCTGGTGCTGGAGGCCAACCACGACCCGCGGCTGCTGCGCGACGGCCCCTACCCGGCGGCGCTGAAGGCGCGCGTCGGCGGCGACCACGGCCACCTCAGCAACGCCGTCGCCGCCGAGCTGCTCGGGCGCCTCGACACCGCCCGCCTGCAGCACCTGGTCGGCGCCCACCTCAGCGAGACCAACAACACCCCGGCGCTGGCGCGCGCCGCGTTCGCCGCGGTGCTCGGCTGCGCCGCGGACGAGATCACGCTGGCGACCCAGGCCGGGGGGCTCGACTGGCGCACGCTGGCCTGACCCGGCCCCGGGCGACGCCGCGGCCGGCGCACTCCCCGCCCCGGCGCCGCTCCGGTATCATGGCGACCCTCGTTCCGAGCAACCCGCAGTCCCGCGAGGCACCATGCTGCTGATCCCGGGCCGCCCGGCCCTTTCCCCGTTCCGCCTCGCCCGGCTGCTGGAGGCCCTGCAGGGCGGCCTGCCGGGGCTGGCCGCGGTCGCGGTCGATTACCTGCACCTGGCCGACCTCGAGCAACCGCTCGACGCCGACGGCCACGCGCTGCTCGGACGGCTGCTCGCCTACGGCCCGCACGCCGCGCCGTCGGCGCTGGCCGGGCGCCGGGTCTACGTGGTGCCGCGCTTCGGCACCCGCTCGCCGTGGTCGAGCAAGGCGACCGAGATCGCGCGCAACTGCGGCCTCGGCGCGGTGCGCCACCTCGAGCGCGGGCGCGTCTACACCCTCGCCGACGGCAGCGCCGACGGGCCGGCGGCAGAGGCGCTGGGTCCGCTGCTGCCGCAGCTGCACGACCGCATGACCGAGTCGCTGTGCCTCGACCAGGCGCAGCTCGAGCGGCTGTTCGCCAGCCACGCCCCGGCACCGCTGGCGACCGTGGCCCTGCTCGCGCACGGGCGCGAGGCGCTGGTCGTGGCCAACGCCAGCCTCGGCCTGGCGCTCTCCGACGACGAGATCGACTACCTGGCCGACAACTTCGGCCGGCTCGGGCGCGATCCCACCGACGTCGAGCTGATGATGTTCGCGCAGGCCAACTCCGAGCACTGCCGGCACAAGATCTTCAACGCCAGCTGGAGCATCGACGGCGCGCCGCAGCCGCTGTCGCTGTTCGGCATGATCCGCAACACCCACGCCTGCCACCCGGGCGGCGTGCTCTCGGCCTACAGCGACAACGCCGCGGTGATCGCCGGCGCGCGCGCCGAGCGCTTCTTCCCCGACCCGGCCGACGGCGTCTACCGCGCGGTCGCCGAGCCGGCGCACGTGATGATCAAGGTCGAGACGCACAACCACCCGACCGCGATCTCGCCGTTCCCTGGCGCCGCCACCGGCTCGGGTGGCGAGATCCGCGACGAGGGGGCGACCGGGCGCGGGGCCAAGCCGAAGGCCGGGCTGACCGGCTTCGCGGTCTCCAACCTGCGCCTGCCCGGCGCGCTGCAACCGTGGGAGATCGATCACGGCAAGCCCGAGCGGATCGCCTCGGCGCTCGAGATCATGCGCGACGGCCCGCTCGGCGGCGCCGCGTTCAACAACGAGTTCGGGCGGCCGAACCTGGCCGGCTACTTCCGCAGCTTCGAGCTGGCGACCGCCGACGGCCGCGTGCGCGGCTACCACAAGCCGATCATGCTCGCCGGCGGCCTCGGCAACATCCGCCCCGGCCACGTCGCCAAGGGCGCGCTCGACGACGGCGCGCTGATCGTGGTGCTCGGCGGCCCGGCGATGCTGATCGGCCTCGGCGGCGGCGCCGCCTCGTCGGTGGCCAGCGGCAGCAGCGACGCCGAGCTCGACTTCGCCTCGGTGCAGCGCGGCAACCCGGAGATGCAGCGGCGCTGCCAGGAGGTGATCGACCGCTGCTGGGCCCTCGGCGAGGCCAACCCGATCGTCTCGATCCACGACGTCGGCGCCGGCGGGCTCTCCAACGCGCTGCCGGAGCTGGTCAACGACAGCGGCCGCGGCGCGCGCTTCGAGCTGCGCGCGATCCCCAGCGACGAGCCGGGGCTGTCGCCGAAGGAGCTGTGGTGCAACGAGGCGCAGGAGCGCTACGTGCTCGGCATCGCCCCGGGCGACCTCGAGCGCTTCGCCGCGCTGTGCGCCCGCGAGCGCTGCCCCTACGCGGTGCTCGGCACGGCCACCGCCGAGCGCCGGCTCGTGGTCGGCGACGACCACTTCGCCAACCGCCCGGTCGACCTGCCGCTCGAGGTGCTGCTCGGCAAGCCGCCGAAGATGCACCGCGAGGTCACCCGCGTGCCGGCGGCAGCCGACGACTTCGGCGTCGCACGGCTCGACCTCGCCGACGCGGTGGAGCGCGTGCTGCGCCTGCCGACGGTGGCCGACAAGAGCTTCCTGATCACCATCGGCGACCGCACGGTGACCGGGCTGGTCGCACGTGACCAGATGGTCGGCCCGTGGCAGGTGCCGGTGGCCGACGTCGCGGTCACCGCCAGCGGCTTCCGCGGCTACTCCGGCGAGGCGATGGCGATGGGCGAGCGCCCCCCGGTCGCGCTGCTCGACGCCGCCGCCTCGGTGCGCCTGGCGGTCGGCGAGGCGCTGACCAACCTCGCCGCGGCGCCGGTCGCCGCGCTCGGCGACATCAAGCTGTCGGCCAACTGGATGGCGGCCGCGGGCAGCCCAGGCGAGGACGCCGCGCTGTACGACGCGGTGCGCGCGGTCGGCATGGAGCTGTGCCCGGCGCTCGGCATCGCGGTGCCGGTGGGCAAGGACTCGCTGTCGCTGCGCAGCGCCTGGCTGGCCGACGACGGCCCGCGCGAGGTGGTCGCGCCGCTGTCGCTGGTGGTCTCCGCGTTCGCCCCGGTCAGCGACGTCCGGCGCACGCTGACGCCGCAGCTGCGCCTCGACCGCGGCCCCAGCGTGCTGCTGCTGGTCGACCTCGGCGGCGGCCGCCAGCGCCTCGGCGGCTCGGCGCTGGCCCAGGTGCACGGCCGGGTCGGCAGCGTGCCGCCCGACCTCGACCAGCCCGAGCAGCTGCGCGCGCTGTTCACCGTGGTGCAGGTGCTGAACGCCGAGGGGCGGCTGCTGGCCTACCACGACCGCAGCGACGGCGGCCTGCTGGTGACGCTGGCGGAGATGGCGTTCGCCGGCCGCTGCGGCCTCGACATCGACCTCGCGCCGCTCGGCGGCGAGCCGCTGGCCGCGCTGTTCGCCGAGGAGCTCGGCGCGGTGCTGCAGGTGCGCGACGACGACCGCGACACCGTCGAGCTGCGGCTCGCCGAGGCCGGGCTCGGCGACTGCAGCCACCGGATCGGCACGCCGCGCGCCGGCGACGCGATCACCCTGCGCCGCGACGCCACGACGCTGCTCGAGGCCTCGCGCACGGCGTGGCAGCGGGCGTGGGCGGAGACCAGCTGGCGGATGCAGCGGCTGCGCGACGACCCGGAGTGCGCCGACCAGGCCTACGCGCTGCTCGACGATGCCGACGACCCCGGGCTGACGGTGGCGCTGGCCTTCGACCCGGCGGCCGACATCGCCGCGCCGTTCATCCAGCGCGGCAGCCGCCCGCGGGTGGCGATCCTGCGCGAGCAGGGGGTCAACGGCCAGGTCGAGATGGCCGCCGCGTTCGACCGCGCCGGCTTCGCCGCGGTCGACGTGCACATGAGCGACCTGCAGGCGGGGCGCGTCGAGCTGGCGTCGTTCCACGGCTTCGCCGCCTGCGGCGGCTTCTCCTACGGCGACGTGCTCGGCGCCGGCGAGGGCTGGGCCAAGTCGATCCTGTTCGACGCCCGCCTGCGCGACGCCTTCGCCGCGTTCTTCGCCCGCGCCGACAGCTTCGGCCTCGGCGTCTGCAACGGCTGCCAGATGCTCGCCAACCTGCGCGAGCTGGTGCCCGGCGCGGAGCACTGGCCGCACTTCGTGCGCAACCGCTCCGAGCAGTTCGAGGCGCGGCTGTCGCTGGTCGAGGTGCTGCCGTCGCCGTCGCTGTTCCTGGCCGGGATGCACGGCTCGCGGCTGCCGGTCGCGGTGGCCCACGGCGAGGGCCGCGCCGAGTTCGCCGATCCCGGCCTGCCGGCCCGGCTGCTCGCCGACGGCCTGGTCGCGCTGCGCTTCGTCGACGGCCGCGGTGAGCCGGCAGAGCGCTACCCGGCCAACCCGAACGGCTCGCCGGAGGGGATCACCGGGCTGTGCAACGCCGACGGCCGCTTCACCGTGATGATGCCGCACCCGGAGCGGGTGTTCCGCAGCGTGCAGTACTCCTGGCGCCCGGACGGCTGGGGCGAGGACGGGCCGTGGCTGCGGCTGTTCCGCAACGCCCGCCGCTGGCTCGATTGACGATGACGGCCCTGGCGGGCGGCCTGCTGGCGGACTACCCGGTGGTGATCGCGCTGCCGGTCGCCTGGGGCGAGATGGATGCCTTCGGCCACGTCAACAACACGGTCTATTTCCGCTATTT
>DATCZX010000201.1:0-3956 GCA_036525695.1 Gammaproteobacteria bacterium
GGCGGTTCCGTTTCCGACCGGGGCCCCGCCGCTGGAGAAGGTCGCCGGGAACCGCTCTCTCCCGCCCCTCCCCCGCTGCAGGACCCGCTGGCCTCGGAGTGGTCGGCACACCACCGATCCGGGCGCTGCGCGCCAGCTCACAGCGGCAGCTTTACCGCGCGCAGCACCACCAGCATGAACTGGTCCCGATCGAGCGCACCGCAGCCTTCGAGCTGCACCGCCAGCTCCTCGATCATCGCGCGGTTGGCGGGGAGCTCGAGCAGGTCGAGCAGGCGGGCGCGCAGGAAGGCGCGCAGCGCCCGCTGCTGGCGCGGACTCCCGCTGAGCCGTTCGACAATCGCCGTGGCGATCTTCTCGGCCTCGCCATCGCCTTGGCCCGGGCCCAGGCCGAGGTAGTGCTCCAGCGCCACGTCTCCGGCCAGGGCCACCTCGGCCCGCTTCAGCGCCGCCACGAACTGCTGCTCGAGGTCGATGCGGTCGTAGTCGAGGCCGTAGCGCAGCGCGTCGAGCAGCTCGTGGCCGCTCGCGGGCGGCTCGAGCTGCAGCCGGTTGACCCGCAGGCCGTGGAGGTGGGCGACCACCGCCAGCGCCGCCTCGCGCAGCGCGGCCCGGCTGGCCAGGTCACCCTTCACCGCGCTGTCGCCCCGTCTGCGTTGCTCGAGCCCGTCATCGTCTGGCCATTGTAGCGGGCGGGACCCGTTGAGCCCCGCGCGGCACGCACCGGCAGGTGCCGCACTTCGCGCCGAGCGGGCCGATTGTCGTCGCAGGATGCGACTGGGCGAATCCAGCAGGGGACCGGCGCCGCCTCTCGACGCCAACCCGAAAGCAAGCGCAAATCATTGAATGTATATTCTTTTTGTTCGAAAAGCGCGGGTCCCGCGGCGCAGCGCCAGGGCCTGGCGTGCACTTTGCTTCGTATTCGGCGATGAACAGTCGATTCGAATACCACGTCGTCCGGCCCACCGGGCCCGGCCCCGCGGGGGTCAAGCCGAGGCTGCACAGATGAGAACCCTGCTCTTCACCGGCCTGCTGCTCTACAGCGTGGCCAGCACGGCACAGGACTGGCCCCAGGCCTGCTACAACGAGGTCTCGATGTGGGTCACCAACGCCTGCAAGACCTACATCCAGGAGGTCTACAGGCCCGCCCAGGAGACCACCACCAGAGCCGCGCCGATGCCGGTGCTCGGCTCGGGGCGGGGTGGCCTGCTGCTGCTGGCCACGTCCCTGTGGCTCCTGATCGCGCACCGGCGGCGGCGCGCGGCCGGCGCGCCTGACGGGTCTCGCGAAGACGCAGAAGCGCAGCAACAGCGGCGCCCCGGCGCTTAGCACGGCTGCTGCACTGGCAACGCTCCCCGGCGCATCGAGGATCGCGCCGGGCCGGTTCGATGACCATGACCCCGAGCCTGCCAGCGGCAGCAGGCCGCCGTGCAACCGCACGCGCGCGGTCGGCCCGCCGTTGGCCGCGGATCCGGAGTAGCGGAGCTTGCTGGCGATCGCGGTGAGGCGCAACGGGTTCGTCCCGTGCCGCCAGAACCCGGCAGGGACCATGCCCGAGGCAACCTCAGCGGGGGTTTCGGGAGGTTGCCGCCGCCTGCGGGCCGCTGGTCGGGGCCGGCCTCGCAACAAGCGGGGTCCGGACGTGGACCCCTGGCTGGCGCACCTCAGTACATCAGGTGCACCAGCCAGAGCGTCAGCGGCGGGAAGGCGACCAGCAGCGCGACGCGGACGCCGTCGCTGACCAGGAACGGCAACACCCCGCGGTAGGTGGTGCCGAGCGGGATGTCCGGTGCCAGCGAGTTGATGATGAAGATGTTCATGCCGACCGGTGGCGTGATCAGCCCGACCTCGACCACGATCAGCACGATGATGCCGAACCACAGCGCGGTGTCCTCGGGCGACAGGCCGAAGTCGAGCCCGGCGATGATCGGGAAGAAGATCGGCACCGTCAGCAGGATCATCGACACCGAGTCCATCACGCAGCCGAGCACCAGGTAGGTGACCAGCATCGCCAGCAGCACCAGCATCGGCGCGATACCGCTGGCGAGGATGAACTCGGCCGCCTGCTGGGGAATCTGCGAGAAGGCGAGGAAGGTGTTGAACACGGTGGCGCCGAAGATGATGAAGAAGATCATCGCGGTCGCCGAGGCGGTGCCGAGGATGCAGTACAGCAGCCCATTCCAGCCGAGCCGGCCCGAGCGCCAGGCGACCAGCGCGGTGCCGACGGCACCGACCGCGGCTCCCTCGGTCGGGGTGAACCAGCCGACGTAGATGCCGCCGATGACGGTGACGAAGATCGCCAGCACCGGCCAGACGTTGACCAGCGCGCGCAGGCGCTGCGCGCGCGTGGCGCGCGCGCTGGCGGTGGCCGCGTCCGGGGTCAGGCGCACCAGCACGGCGATGGTGACGATGTAGCCGAGCGCCGCGAGGATCCCGGGAATCAGCGCCGCGACGAACAGCTTGATGATGTTCTGCTCGGTCAGGATCGCGTAGATCACCAGCACCACCGAGGGCGGGATCAGGATGCCGAGCGTGCCGCCGGCGGCGAGGCAGCCGGTGGTC
The DNA here is from genome assembly GCA_036525695.1 of Gammaproteobacteria bacterium. Classification (GTDB taxonomy): domain Bacteria; phylum Pseudomonadota; class Gammaproteobacteria; order QNFN01; family QNFN01; genus DATCZX01. Next base: position 2,560 of record DATCZX010000201.1, read on the forward strand.
AGCTGGCCCGAGTAGCCGTGCTTGCGCATCTCCGGCAGCGCCACGCCGCCCATCGTCGCCGCGGTCGCCAGCGACGAGCCGCAGATCGCGCCGAAGCCGGCGCAGGCGGCGATGGTCGCCATCGCGATGCCGCCGCGGCGGTGCCCGACCCACGCCGCGGCGGCCTTGAACAGCGCCTCCGACATGCCGCCGTGGGTCGCGAACTGGCCCATCAGCAGGAACAGCGGCACCACCGACAGCGAGTAGCTGGAGAAGGTGTCGTAGGTCAGCGACTTCATGCTGGCCAGGATGACGTTGACGTTGCCGGTGGTGAACCAGATCCCGATGCTGCCGATCAGCAGCATCGCCAGGCCGATCGGCATGCGCACGAAGATCAGCCCGAGCAGGACCGCGAACGCCGTCAGCGTCAGCAGCAACCCGCTCACGCCGCCCGCTTCCGCTCGCGCAGCCGGCGCAGGCTGCGCAGGCTGCGCCAGGTGGTCAGCAGGCAGACCAGCACGAACAGCCAGGCGCCGACCAGCGCCGCGGCGTAGCCGTACCAGGTCGGCAGCTGCAGGATCAGCGTGGTCTCGTTGTAGTTCAGCCGGTCGGCGAGCCCGCCGTGCAGCTGCCAGGCGATCACCACCGCGAACAGCGTCATCAGCAGCTGGTGCACCACCTCGAGCCACGCCTGGCTGCGCGGGCCGAGGCGGGCGACGAAGATGTCGACGGTGGCGTGGCCGCCGTGCAGCTGGCACCACGGCAGGAAGGCGAACACCGCGAAGGCGCAGCCGACCTCGACCAGCTCGAAGTCGCCGGGCACCGGGCCGAGCCCGATGCCGGTCAGCGCGCGCCCGGTCACGCTGACCAGGGTCAGCACCGCGAGGACGGTGAGGACCACGCCGCCGGCGATGGCGATCCAGCGCGCGAGCGTGGCGACCAGCCGCTCGACACGCTGCTCGAGGCCGGTGGCCTGGCCTTCGCGTGCGCTGATCGGTGAGTTCATGCTTGGGACCACGCCTGCGGCAGCTGGCGGCGTGGCGGGCTCCTCGTTGGCCGGGCCTTCCGCGTCCCGCGCGGGGGCCGGCCGCTGTGCGTTCGGCGCGTCCTCCGTGGTCGCGCCGCGACCCGGCGCGGGGGCGGGTCCGCCTCCGCGCCGGGTCCGCCGGTCATTACTTGGCGTACTTGGCGACCAGGCCCACGGCCTGGTCGTACAGCGACTGGCCGTCGATGCCCGTGGCCTTCATGTCGGCGATCCACTCCGCGGCGACCGGCTCGGCCGCGGCCTTCCAGCGCGCGGTCTCGGCGTCGTCGAGCTTGACGATCTGGTTGCCGCGCTCGCGCGCGGCGGCCTCGCCCGGGGCGTCGCCGTTGCCCTGTTCGCGCCCGGCCCAGGCCGAGGTCTCGCGCCCGGAATT
>DATCZX010000202.1:0-2931 GCA_036525695.1 Gammaproteobacteria bacterium
TGCCCGATGCGCACCGCTGGCACGCCAAGCTGGCGGCGCACTGGGAGCCCGGCGAGCGCGGCGCCTGGAGCCGCGCCGAGCGGTTCATCGAGGCCGCCGTCGCCCGCTACCACGAGGGCCGCGACCACCCGGCCGAGCCGCTGACCAGCCGGCTCTCGGCCCACCTGCACTGCGGCGAGATCACCGCCGCGCAGCTCTACGCCCGGCTCCAGCCGTGCCTCCAGGGCGGCCTCGGCGCGGCGGCCACGCGCGGCGCCGCGCGCTTCCTCGACGAGCTGCTGTGGCGCGAGTTCGCCCACCACGTGCTGTGGCACTTCCCGCACAGCGCCCAGCGCTCGCTCGACGCCCGCTACGAGCGCGGCGTGTGGGGCGACGACGCGACGCTGCTGGCACGCTGGCAGCGCGGCGAGACCGGGATGCCGCTGGTCGACGCCGGCATGCACGAGCTCTGGGCCAGCGGCTGGATGCACAACCGCGTGCGCATGGTCGCGGCCTCCTACCTGACCAAGCAGATGGGTCTGCACTGGCGCCACGGCGCCGCCTGGTTCTGGGACACCCTGGTCGATGCCGACCTGGCCAACAACAGCCTCGGCTGGCAGTGGGTGGCCGGCTGCGGCGTCGACGCGGCGCCCTACTACCGGATCTTCAACCCCGAGCTGCAGGCGCAGAAGTTCGATCCCGACGGCCGCTACCGGGCGCGCTGGCTTCCGGCCAGCTACCGGCGCCGGCCGCCGCCCCCGCTGCTCGATCCCGGCGCGGCCCGCGCCGCGGCGCTGCAGCGCTACCAGCAGTACGTGAAACAGGAGAGCTGAGATGCGCGCACTGATCCTCGTCGCCCACGGCAGCCGCGACGCCAACTCGAACCAGGTGGTGCTGGACCTCGCCGGCGAGCTCGCCGACCGGCTCGGCAGCGAGTACGACTGCGTGCGCCCGGCGTTCCTCGAGTTCGCCGAGCCGGAACCCGACCAGGCGATCGCCGGCTGCGTCGAGTGCGGCGTCGACCAGATCGTGGTGCTGCCCTACTTCCTCGCCCCCGGGCGCCACGTCACCCGCGACGTGCCGGCCCTGCTCGCCCGCGTGCGCAGCGCGCACCCGCAGGTCGAGTTCGAGCTGCTGCCCTACGCCGGCAGCGCACCGCAGCTGGCCGGCGCGATCGGCGCGCTGGCCAGGAGCGTCCCGCGCCCCGTCGTCACCGCCGGCAGGGCGGCGCCGGCGGAGTGCCTCAACCAGGCTCGGTGACCCGCGCGAGGAACGCCTCGGCCGCGGCGCCGATGCGCCGCGCGCGCTCCGCCGGCAGCCGCTCGAGCGCCCGCGGCATCACCGCCAGCCGCGGCTGCGCGGCGAAGAATTCGCGGTGGCGGGCGATGAACCTCCAGTACAGCCCGTCGACCGCGTCGCACCAGTCGCCGCGCGGGTAGTCCGACATCTTCAGCAGGTAGTTGGCGCCGCACAGGTAGGGCTTGGTCGCGAACAGCCCGCCGTCGCTGTACAGGGCCATGCCGTAGACGTTCGGCCCCATCACCCAGTCGGACGAGTCGACGAACCACTCCATGAACCAGCGCCACGCCGCGCGCGGCTCGATCTCGCACAGCGTCATCAGGTTGCCCAGCACCATCAGCCGCTGGATGTGGTGCGCCCAGCCGAGGTCGCGCGCCGCGCGCAGCGCGTCGTCGAGCGGCGGCACGCCGGTGTCCGCGGCGTACCAGGCCGCGCCGAGGCGACGCCGGTGGTCCCAGAAGTTGGCCTGCTCCTGGCGCGCACCGAAGTGGCGGTCGATGCCGCGCACGAACTCGCGCCAGCCGAGCAGCTGGCGCACGAAGCCCTCGACGTCGTTCAGCGGCACGGCGCGCTCGGTGGCCGCCTGCAGCGCGCGCTCGAGCACCTCGTCCGGGGTCAGCAGGCCGAGGTTCAGCGCCGGCGCCAGCAGGCTGTGGAACAGCGTCGGCGAGCGCGTCGCCAGCGCGTCCTCGTAGCTGCCGAAACCGGCGAAGCGCTGCGCCAGGAACTCGTCGAGCCAGGCCAGCGCCTGCGCGCGAGTCACCGGCCAACGGAAATCGGCGGCCCGGCCCGGGTGGTCGGGGAAGCGCGCGGCGACCAGCGCGATGACCTCCCGCGTGCCGGCATCCGGCGTCACCCAGGTCACCGGCGGCGGTTCGACCCCGCGCGGCAGGCGCTTGCGGTTGTCGGCATCGAAGCTCCAGCGCCCGCCGCGCGGGCGACCCGCCCGGTCGACCAGCACGCCGAGGCGACGCCGCTCGCGGCGGTAGAAATCCGCCAGCCGCGGACGCCCGCCGGCGGCCTCCAGGTAATCGGCGAAGGCCGCCCGCGGGCACAGGAACAGCGGGCTCGGCAGCTCCACCCGGCGCAGCCCGAGGCGGGCCGCGAGCGCCACGATGCGCTGTTCGAAGAAGCGGTCCTCGATCTCGAAGTGGACCAGGGTGTCGGCCCCGTGCGCCTGCAGCGCCGCCTCGAGCTTCTGCTCGTAGGAAAGTTCGCCACCGTCGTCGAGGGTTCGGTAGTCGACGCGGAAACCGGCCGCGCGCAGCGCCGCCGCGTGGGCCCGCATCGCGGCGAGGAACAGCACCAGTTTCTGCTGGTGATGCCGGACGTAGGTGCACAGGCCGAGGTCCTCGGCCATGAACACCGGCGTCCCCGCGTGCGCCGCCAGCCGGGCGACCGGGAACAGCTGGTTGCCGAGCAGCAGCAGCAGCGGCCGGGGCACCTCAGCCAGCCTCCCCGCGGTCCGCGTCGAGCGCCGCCGCGAGCGCCTCGGCGCTGGCGCTGGCCTCGCCGCTGCTGAGCAGCGGCGCGGCGTCCAGCCCCTCCGCGTCCATCAGCGCGGCCAGCCGCTGCAGCGAGGCCAGCAGCTGGGTCCGCTCCCACTGCTGCAGCGCCGCGAGGCGTTCGACGAAGGCCTGCTGCAGCGGCGGC
>DATCZX010000203.1:0-9080 GCA_036525695.1 Gammaproteobacteria bacterium
ATATCGGCCTCCCGCGTGGCATCGCCGCCGACCCGCTCGTACTGCCGCTCCTGGAGGACGCGGAGCAGCTTTCCCTGCATCGACAGCGGCAGCTCACCGATCTCGTCGAGGAACAGCGTGCCGCCGGCGGCCGCCTCGACCAGCCCGACGCGGCGCGCGTGCGCCCCGGTGAAGGCCCCCTTCTCGTGGCCGAACAGCTCGCTCTCGAACAGCGTCTCGGTCAGTCCCGAGCACTCGACCGGCACGAAGGTCGCGCGGCTGCGCGCGCTGGCGCGGTGGATCGCCTGGGCCAGCAGCTCCTTGCCGGTGCCCGAGGCGCCGAGCAGCAGCACCGGCGTCTCGCTCGGCGCGACGCGGCGGACCAGGTCGAGCACGGCGCGCCACGCGGGGGAGCGGCCGACCATCGTCGCGCCAGCCGCCTCCAGGTCGGCCGGGGTCGGCGCGGGGCGCAGGATCTCGAGGAACCAGTGCGGGGTGCCGTCGGCACCACGGATCGGCCAGGTCTCGACGTCGACGTGCTCGTCGCCGCGCGGCGTGTGGTGCACGTGCAGCACGCGCTCGACGCGGCCGGACTCCGTGCACATCCGCAGCGGGCAGTCCTCGCCGGCCTGGTCGCACGGCACCGGGCTCTGGTGGGAGACCTCGTGGCAGCGGCGTCCCGGCAGCTCCTCGCCGTAGCTGGCGCGGTACGCCGGGTTGGCGGCCAGGATCCGGTAGTCGCGGTCGATCACGATGGCCGGCTCGGTCAGCGCGTCGAGCAGCTGGCCGACCACGTCGAGGCCGTCCAGCGGGGCGGGTTCAGCGGCCAACGACGCTCTCCCTTATGTCAAATATGGCAGTCATGGCAGACAAATATGGCACATGGCCGGCGGGATGAGAACCCCCGGTGCGCATGGCCCGCCTCGGGTAGATGTCGCAATCGATTGAAAACAGGTGTTTACCAGTGTTCGACGGGTGCGGTCGCGATTCTCGGCAGCCTGGCCCGGTATTTGCTGCAGTGCAGAAAGTCGTTTCCCTAAAAACCTAGATGACAGGAGATAGTGCAATGAACAAGCTGCTGACGACCCTGGCCTGCGCCCTCGCCCTGAACACCACGGCCGCCCTCGCCGAGGCCCCGTCCTGGGAGTTCGCGACCCAGGAAGAGGTCATGGCCGACCTGCATGCGGTCCTCGACGCGGCCGCGCAGTCCGCACCGCAGGCGGCCACCGAGGCGCCGTCGTGGGAGTTCGCGTCGCAGGCGGAAGTGCTCGCCGACCTGAAGCGCTGAAGCGCCATCCCGGTGCAACGCGGCCCGCCGGCCGCGCGGCCGGGGCCGCTGGAGAAGCCCGCCTCGCGCGGGCTTTTCTTTGGCCGCGAGGTTGCCCGGTGCCGGCTTCGCTGGCCACGAACCGGCGACCGCTGGCCGCGCGCGCCAGGTGCTGCAGGCCCGCGGCGTCGCGGCAGGCGCGGGGTAGGGGGGCTATGCTGACGTGACTGATGATTGTCAATTTGCGTCCGCTTGGCGCCCGCGCAGGAGCAGCAGATGCCCAGGTACGACTCGATTCTCGCCACCGTCGGCCGCACCCCGGTGGTGCGCATCAACCATCTCGCTCCCGAGGGCGTCGAACTCTACGTCAAGGCCGAGGCGTTCAACCCGATGGGCTCGGTCAAGGACCGCCTGGCCCTCGGCGTGATCGAGGACGCCGAGCGCAGCGGGGCGCTCGAACCGGGGCAGACGGTGATCGAGGCGACCAGTGGCAACACCGGCATCGGGCTGGCCATGGTCTGCGCGGCCAAGGGCTACCCGCTGGTGGTGACGATGGCCGAGAACTTCAGCGTCGAGCGGCGTCGGCTGATGCGTTTCCTCGGCGCGCGCGTGGTGCTGACGCCGGCAGCGGAGATGGGCAGCGGCATGCTGGCCAAGGCGATCGAGCTGGCCGAGACGCACGGCTGGTTCCTGTGCCACCAGTTCGAGAACGAGGCCAACGCCGACGCCCACTCGCGCACCACCGCGCCGGAGATCCTCGCGGACTTCGCCGGTGCGCGGCTGGACTGGTGGGTCACCGGCTACGGCACCGGGGGCACGCTGAAGGGGGTCGCGCGGGTGCTCAAGCGCGAGCGCCCGGAGATCCGTGTCGCCGCCTGCGAGCCGGACAACTCGCCGCTGCTCGGCAGCGGCCAGGGCCAGCGGCGCAACGCCGACGGCACCCCGGCCGAGAGCCACGCCGCGTTCCGCCCGCACCTGATGCAGGGCTGGACCCCGGACTTCATCCCGAAGCTGGTCGGCGACGTGGTCCAGGACCGGCTGATCGACCGGCTGGTGCCGATCCGGGGCGCCGACGCGCTGCAGTGCGCGCGCGACCTGGCCCGGCGCGAGGGGATCTTCACCGGCATCAGCGGCGGCGCCACCTTCGCCGGCGCGCTGCAGCTCGCGCGCGAGGCTGAGCCGGGCAGCGTGATCCTGTGCATGCTGCCCGACACCGGCGAGCGCTACCTGTCGACGCCGCTGTTCGAGGACGTGCCGGCGGAGATGACCGAAGAGGAGGTCGCGATCTCGCAGTCGACCCCGCGTTTCCGCTTCGACGTCGATCCCGCACCGGCCGATGACGGCGCCGGTGAGGGTGCGGAGACGGCGCCGGCCGCGGTCACCGCGGAGGCCGTCGCCTTCGTCGCGCAGGCGGTCGGTGACACGGGGCAGCCGGTGGTGATGTTCGCGCTCGAGTGGTGCGAGTTCTGCTGGTCGGTGCGCAAGCTGTTCGCCAGGCTCGGCATCGACTACCGCTCGATCGACCTCGACTCGGCCGCCTACCAGGAGAACGACTGGGGCGGCCAGGTGCGCGAGGCGCTGATCGCGCGCACCGGCATGCCGACGATCCCGCAGGTCTTCGTCGGTGGCACCTTCGTCGGCGGCTGCACCGACACCTTCGACGCGTTCAAGGCCGGCGAGCTGCAACCGCTGTTCGCCGCCGCCGGCGTCGAGACCAAGGACGTCGGCAACCTCGATCCCTACGACCTGCTGCCGAAGTGGCTGCACCCGCGCTAGGGGCGGGGTCCATGTGCAGGCATTAGTCGGACTGAAGTCCGACCGACAACCGCCGCCTACGGCTTACGGTAGGTTGGGCAAAGCGCAGCGTGCCCAACGTGACGCGGCAATCCGATGGGCACGCTGCGCTTTGCCCATCCTACGGGTTGTGGTGAGGTAGGGTGCGGTGCCGCAGGAACCGCACCGCGGCCCCGCGCTGCAGGTCAACTACCGCGACCTCGGCCGCGACCCGGTGCCGCACCTCGACGCGACCCGGCTGACCGCGATCGCGACCGCCGAGCGCACGCCGGAGCAGCAGGCGATCGCCGCCGAGGCCGATGCGCTGATCGCCGAGCTGCAGCAGGCCGACCTGCTGGTGCTCGGCGTGCCGATGTACAACTTCTCGGTGCCGACCCAGCTGAAGGCGTGGTTCGACCACGTCGCGCGCGCCGGCACCACCTTCCGCTACACCGCGGACGGCGCGCAGGGGCTGCTGGTCGGCAAGCGCGCGGTGGTGTTCACCAGCCGCGGCGGGATGCACCGCGGCCAGGCGAGCGACACGGTGACGCCCTGGCTGCGCACGGTGCTCGGTTTCCTCGGCATCGACGAGGTAGAGTTCGTCTACGCCGAGGGGCTGAACCTCGGCGACGACGCGCGCCAGGCCGGTCTCGACGCGGCCGGGCGCGAGCTCGACCGGCTCGCCGCGGCGCTGCCGCGCGCCGCCTGAACGGGAGGGGAGCATGCCCGCACGCCAGCTCGAACAGCTGCTCGAATCGCGGCCGACGTCGGACGGGGCCGGGGTCAAGCTGCGCCGCGTCGTCAGCCCGGAGGGGATGCGCCGGCTCGACCCGTTCCTGCTGCTCGACGAGTTCGGTTCCGACTCCGCCGACGACTACGTCGGCGGCTTCCCGGCGCACCCGCACCGCGGCTTCGAGACCGTCACCTACATGCTCGAGGGGCGCATGCGCCACGAGGACCACCTCGGCAACGTCGGTCACCTGGTCTCCGGCGGGGTGCAGTGGATGACCGCGGGGCGCGGCGTGATCCACTCCGAGATGCCCGAGCAGGAGGCGGGGCGGATGCGCGGCTTCCAGCTCTGGATCAACCTGCCGGCGGCCGAGAAGATGGGCGAGCCCGGTTACCGCGACATCCCGCCGGAGGCGATCCCGACGCTGGCGCTCGACGGCGGCATCACCGTCAAGGTGATCGCCGGGCGCTTCGCGCACGCCGGCGGCGAGGTGGCCGGCGCGGTCGAGAAGGTGGCCACCGCGCCGCTCTACCTCGACCTGCAGCTGCCGGGAGGGGGCGCGCTCGAGGTGCCGGTGCCGGCCGGGCACACCGCGCTCGCCTACGTCTACGACGGCGCGGTCGAGGTCGCCGGCCGGGGGGTGCCGGCCCAGCAGCTGGCGATCCTCGGCGACGGCGACGCGGTCACGCTGCAGGGGGGCGCCGGGGGTGGCCGCGCGCTGCTGCTGGCGGCGCGCCCGCTGGGCGAGCCGGTGGCGCACTACGGGCCGTTCGTGATGAACACCCGCGCCGAGATCGAGCAGGCGCTGGCGGATTACCGCGCGGGGCGGCTGACCGGCTGAGGGCCGCTCGGCGCCAGCGCGGGCGGCAGCCGCGGGGCAGTCAGTACCTCGACTTCATGTACTCGATCCCCGGCTGCAGCACGCGCCGCCAGGCCGCGGCGGCCGCGGCGTCGAAGCGCGGGTCGAATTCCGCCACCGCCTGCAGCAGGCAGTCGAGCCAGAGGTCGTAGAGCTCGGGCCGGATGTCGAGGTCGCGGCTGGAGTGACGTTGCGCGAGGTGCTCGAGGTGGGTGCCGAGCTCGTCGTCGTCGCTCGACAGCATCATGATGTAGAGCGACGTCCTCAGCATGCGTGCCTGGCGGCGGAAGTCGGTGTGCGCGAACTTGGCGGCGACCTCGCCGGACGAGGCGAGGAACAGCGCGTAGAAGCGCTCCAGGAACTCGCCGTTCGCGCTGCAGCGCTCGAGGCTGTCGTTGAAGCGCTGGATCTCTTCCTCGTGCATCGGCCAACCTCGCTAGCCGGCCGGCCGGGGGCGCCGGCACGGGTCGTTGTCCCCGCCGCCCGACGGCGTGGGAATGGGCGGTTGCCGCGCGCCTGCCTGCATCACCGCGGGGTCCCCCCGCTCAATGCTCGTAGAACAGCACGAGTTCCGCGCGCGCGCCCTGCGCGCGGCTGGTCAGGCGGTCGGCGCTGCGGCGCAGCAGGTAGCCCGCGAGCCGCCGCTCGCCGTCCTCGCTGGCGACGATCTCGCGTGGCGTCGGCCGGGTCTCCGGGATCAGCAGCGGGCTGCCCTGGTACCTGACGGTGACGATCAGGCTGAACTCGTCGAAGCTGGCCTCGATCTCCACCTCGCCGAGCGGGGTGCCGATCACCTCGAGCACCTGGACCACCCCGAACACCGCCCGGCTGACGACATCGCGCCGCGCGGCCCAGCGTGCGCCGTTCTCGAACAGGAACCGCTCCACCGCCTCCCGCTCGAGTTCCTGCGCGGCCAGCGCCAGCCGCACCCGCCTGCGCACGCCGATGCGCATGACCAGGTTCAGCAGCACGGCACACACCGTGCCCAGCACCAGGGAGTTGTCGAAGATCGGCTTGAGCAGCTCCGGCGCGGCCGCGAACACGTCGCGGTAGATGTCCGCCATCACCGCCATCGCGAACGAGAAGCCGATCACCGTCGACTTGCGCGCGTCGAGCATGCGCGCGGTCACCATCTGCATGCCGCTGGTGAAGATGAACGCGGAGACGAAGAACAGCACCGCGCCGATCACCGGTGCCGGCATCGACACCAGCGCGGCCCCGGCTACCGGCACGAACGCCAGCGCGGCGTAGATGCCGCCGGCGGTGTAGCCGACGCTGCGGCTGGTGATGCCGGTGGCCCCGGCCAGGCCGACGCTGGCGCTGTAGCTGTTGATGCCGGGACTGCCGACCAGCCCGCAGAACGCCGATGCGGCGCCGTTGGCGGCCACCGCGCCGGTGATCGAGCCGAACTCCGGGCGGGTCCACTCGGCATCGTCCTGGCGCTGCGCGTTCGACACGTCGCCCATGATGCGCAGCGTCGCGGCGATCGCCGCGACGCCGAACGGGACCAGGGTGGCGAGATCGAACGACCAGCCGAGGTGCCCTGTGTCGGGCAGGTGCAGCAGGCCGACGCCCTCCGGCGGGGCCAGCGAGGCGACCTCGAACAGGCCGAGCAGCATGCTCGCGGCGTACCCGGTCGCGATCCCGATCAGCACGCAGAACAGCTTCAGGAAGCCGGTGGACCAGACGTTCAGCACCACCATCACCGTCAGCGAGACGCCGGCGACCGCGCAGTACGCCGGCTGGATCGCCCCGCTCTCGGTCACCCCGAGGGAGTAGCGCACGCCGAGCACGGCGAGGCTCAGGCCGATGATCGCGATCACCAGGCCGGCGATCTCGGGGGGCAGCAGCGGTCGCAGCCGCCGCAGCAGCGGGGCGATGGCGAATTGCATCAGGCCGGCGACGACGGTCATGCCGAGCACCAGCGAGAGGCCGCCGAGGTGCAACGCGAACAGCGACGGCCCGAGGTAGATCCCGGTGAAACCGGCTGGGCAGAGGTAGCCGGACCCGATGAACCGGGAGCGCAGGCAGATCAGGATCGTGGCGACGCCGATCGCCAGCATCGACAGCGAGACGACGTCGGTCTGCTGCGCCGCGCTCAGGCCGGCCTCGCGCGCGATGATGATCGGGAACACCAGCGTCACCGCCATCGCCGCCATGTGCTGCAGGGCGGAGAACAGCACGATCGACGGCGGCGGCACCTGGTCCGCCGAGTAGAGCAGCCCGACCGGGCGTTTCATCAGGGCTCAACCGCGATCATGGCGTGTGCCCCAGCGCTTCGTCGCGCGAGGCGTGGACCGTGAACAGGTCGAGCAGGCCGCCCATCTCGAACAGCTCGCGCACCTGGCCCGCGACGCTGCACAGCGCGAACCTGGCGGCGCTGCGTTCCGCCTCGTCGGTCGCGACCAGCAGCACGCGGAAGGCCGCGCTGGTGAGGTAGAGCACCTCCTTGAAATCGACGACCAGGTCCTTCTCGCCGGCCGCGAACAGCCGGTTCACGCACGCGGTGAACTGGTCGGCGTTGGTGCTGTCGATGCGCCCGGAGAGTGCCAGCACGCACGTCTGCCCGGAATGCACTTCGGTGATATCGAGAGAGCTGCCATTCATCCGCTCACCTACCTTGCTGGGTTGCTTGAGGGGGGGCGCCGACGGCGCACGTCTTGCTCATGGTCAGGCAGTTGCGCCCATCGGCCCGCGTGTAGTCGAGCTGCTCGACGATCTGCTTGACCATGTGCACGCCGAGACCGCCGGGCCGTGACCGCTGCCCGGGTTGGGGCGGCGCCGGTGCAGGCGCGTCGTGCGGATCGAACGGCCTGCCGTCGTCGCTGATCTGGATGGTCACCCGCCCCGTGGCGACGGTCATGCGCACGTGGATCAGGTGGCTGCCACCCTCGGGCCACGCGTAGCGGATCACGTTGCTGACCATCTCGTCGAGCGCTACCTGGAGCTGGTACAGCGGTTGCGTCGCGATGCCGTGCGCCTCGCCGAGACGCTCCAGCGCCGCGCTGAGCTGCGGGAGCTGCGCGAGGTCATTGCCGATGACCAGCTCCGTCGTGACCGGCAGCGCTGCCGGCGGGTCCCCGTCGGGTCGTGTGGCCACCGTCCCGGCCTGCGCGCGGTCAGCCCGGCGCCGGCAGCCGGCGCACGGCGAGCAGCGTCACGTCGTCGGCCTTCGGCGCCGTGCCGGCGAACGCGTCGACGTCGCGCTTGAGCGAGCCGACCAGCACTTCCGGCGTGGTGTCGGCGGCATCGCGGAGCTGCGCTTGCAGCCGCTCCTCGCCGTAGAGCTCGCCGCTGCCGTCGAGCGCCTCGGCCACGCCGTCACTGCAGGCGAACAGCGTGTCCCCCGGGCCGAGGGTCAGCACGTGGTTCTGGTACTGCATGCCTGCACGCACGGCGATCGGCGCCTGCGGCTTGCCAGCGGCCGTCTCGAGCTGCCCCGTGGCACGCAGCAGGTAGGGGGGCGGGTGTCCGGCGTTGATGTAGGTCAGCGTGCCGTCGCGCGGATCCAGCAGGCCCAGGAACAGCGTCACGAACATCCGGTCGCGGTTGTACTGGCAGAGCTCGCGGTTGATCGCCGCGGCGATGTGCGCGGGGGTGCGCTGCTCCTGCTCCAGCCGCGGTCGCAGCTCGGTCATCGCCATCCGCGCCAGGCTGCAGGTGCGCGCCATGAACATGCCGGCCGCCGCACCCTTGCCGGAGACGTCCCCGACCAGGAAACAGAAGAGCCCGTCCTCGGCATAGAAGGCGTCGTAGAGGTCGCCACCGACCTCGCGCGCCGGGTCCATCAACGCGTGCACCTGCAGTGGCCGCTCCGCGGTCCCCTCGGGGAAGCTCCGCGGCAGCATGCCCAGCTGCAACCCGCGCGCGGCATCGAGTTCCTGCTCCAGCCGGGCGAGGCTCGCGCGCACCTCGTCGCGCAAGCGCTTCTTCTCCAGGCTGGCACCGACACGGGCGCGCAACAGGGTCGGGTTGAACGGCTTCGAGAGGTAGTCCTCGGCGCCCAGCTCGATGCAGCGGATCACGCTCTCGATCTCCTCCAGCGCCGAGATCATGATCACCGGGATGTCGCGCAGGGCCGCGTCGGCCTTGACGTGCTCGAGCACCTCGTAGCCGCTCATCTCGGGCATCATGATGTCGAGCAGCACCAGGTCGATCGGCTGCTTGCGCAGCTGTTCCAGCGCCTCGCGACCGTCGTTGGCGGTGACCAGGTTGGCGTAGCCCTGGCGCTTGAGGCGGCGGGTCAGCGTGTAGCGGTTGTCCTCGTTGTCGTCGACCACCAGCAGCGCTGCGCTGGAGTCCGTCACTGGCCCGTGCTCCCCGGGAGCAGCCCCTCGATCTTGCCGAGCAGGCGCGGCAGCTCCACCGGCTTGGTGTCGAAGTCGTCGCAGCCCGCGGCCAGCGCGCTCTCCCGGTCACCGGTCATCGCGTGGGCCGTGAGCGCGATGACCGGGATGTGGCGGGTGTCCGGG
>DATCZX010000204.1:0-6758 GCA_036525695.1 Gammaproteobacteria bacterium
CCTCCCGCCGTCGCGCAGCAGGTGCAGGTCGCTGGTCGGCAGCACCAGGTGGTAGCCACGGTCACGCATCGCCAGCGCCTCGTCGACGCTGCGCGCGACCCCGCCGAGCCACTTGCCCGCTGCCAGGATCGCCGCCTCGGCGCGCGCGACCGCCGCGCGCACCTCGGGGTGGTCGAGTTCCCCGGGGTAACCGACGCTGCAGGAGAGGTCGAGCGGGCCGATCAGCAGCAGGTCGAGGCCGTCCACCGCGGCGATCTCCGGCAGCCGTTCGACCGCGGCCAGCGACTCGACCTGGCCGATCAGCAGCAACCGCTCCCACGCCTGCGCCGCGTAGTCCGCCTCCAGCCCGTAGCGCGAGGCGCGCACCACGCTCCAGGCGGCCCCGCGCTTGCCCTGCGGCGGGTAGCGGCAGGCGGCGACCGCGGCGCGTGCCTGCGCCGCGTCCTCGAGCATCGGCACCATCACCCCGTCGACGCCGAGGTCGAGCACGCGCTTCAGGTAGACCGCGTCGTTCCACGGCACGCGCACCAGCACGCTGGTGCCGTTGCGCCCGGCCGCGCGCAGGATGCCGAGCAGGCTCTCGAGCGCGCCGGGACCGTGCTCGTGGTCGACCAGCAGCGCGTCGAAGCCGCACAGCGAGAGGATCTCGGCGACGTCGGGGGAGGGGGTGAACTGCCAGCAGCCGGTCGCCGGGGTGCCGGCACGCAGCTTGTCCAGCAGCGGGTTGTCGCGCGATGCCATCGTCGATGCTCCTCTGTGCACCCGGCCGGGCTCTCCACCGGGCATATGGATTTGTTCTAAATTCTGGTGTAACTTGCCGAGTATGAAAGCGTTGTCTGGCAGTTTCGGCCTCGACAGGCGAGCCGTCACCGAGCGGCTCCAGGCCCACGGGATCAAGCCGACCCGGCAGCGGGTGCTGCTCGCGCAGTTCCTGTTCCAGCGCCCGCAGCACGTCACCGCCGACGGGGTCTTCGCCGCGGTCAACGCCGAGCGCGACCTGGTGTCGAAGGCCACCGTGTACAACACCCTGCACCTGTTCGTCCAGCAGGGGCTGGTGCGCGAGGTGCTGGTCGACCGCGAGCGCGCCTTCTACGACTCCAACACCAGCGCCCACCACCACCTGTTCTGCGAGGACGACAGCCAGCTGACCGACGTCCCCGGCGACGTCTTCGAGGTACGCGGCAGCCCGCAGCTGCCGGACGGGGTCGAGGTGATCGGCACCGAGGTGATCGTCCGCGTGCGCCGCCGCCCGGGGGGCGCCGCGGGCTGAACGCTGCCGGCGGGACCGCCAAGACGAGCAGGGGCGCCGCGGCGCCCCTGCATCGTTCTGGAGCTCGCGCTCAGTCGAGGTCGGCGACCAGCGCTTGCCGCACCGCCTCCGGCAGCGGTCCGCTCTCGGCCCGGTAGGCCGGGTGGTCGATGCCGGCCGACAACGGCGCGCCGGCCTTCGCCGCGGCGACCATCTCCGGGGTCAGCTCGAAGCGCAGGAAGTGCACCGAGGAGGTCTTCTCCTCGGTCTCGCGCTCGAGGTCCTCGTCGGCGATCGGCCGCACCGGCGGGTGCTCGCCGACGCGCATCCAGACCTGCCGCTCGATCCCCTGCATGCTCGCCAGCGCGACGCGGCGCGCCTCGATGTCGGCGATCTGGATCATCATCGTCGCCTTCCAGTTGCTGCCGTCGGGGATCAGCGGGTTGTAGGCGTCGAGTTCCTCCTGGATCCCCTCGGCCTCGAAGATGCGCTCGGCGCGCAGCATCTCCTGCACCTGGTAGTGCATGGTCAGGCGGTCCTCGAAGTAGAGCGAGACGCAGTCGCCGAGGTCGACGCGGCGGTGGCGCTTGTGCTGCATCACGCGCTGGCGGAAAGCCTGGCGCTCGCTCGAGTACTGCTCGAGCGACAGCAGGTCGTTTCGGGTCAGTGGGTGCATGGCGGTGGCGGTTTCCATCGTGGGTTTCCTGGAGTGGCGGCTGCGCTCACAGGCCGTAGGCGCGGCGCAGCAGGGAGAGGGGATGGGTCGGTGTCGAGCCGTCGCGCAGCCCGTTCTCGATCTGGTGGCCGGCCATCGGGCAGTCGCTCGAGTAACAGGCCGGGGCGGCATCCTTGACTCGCTTGGCCACCGGCTTGCCGATCTTCATCGACATCGGGTGGAACTCGACCTTGACCGCGTAGGTGCCGTCGTGGCCCGAGCAGCGCTCGATCAGCTCGACCTCGGTGCCGGGGATCAGCGCCAGCAGGTCGCGGGTCTTCGGGCCGATGTTCTGCACCCGCTGGTGGCACGGGGCGTGGTACGAGACCTTGCCCAGCCCCTGCCCGAACTCGGTGTTCAGCAGCTGGTGCTTGTGCCGCAGCATCAGGTACTCGAACGGGTCGTAGAAGGCCTTGGCGACCTTCTGCACGTCGGGGTCGTCGGGGAACAGCAGCGGCAGCTCCTGCTTGAACATCAGCACGCAGGAGGGCACCGGCGCGGTCAGGTCCCAGCCCTCGTCGACCAGGCGCGCGAGCTCGGGGACGTTGACCTCCTTCGCCCGGGCCACCGCGTCGAGGTCGCCGAGCTCGAGCTTGGGCATGCCGCAGCACCGCTCCTGGCGCGTCAGCGCGACCGGGATGCCGTTGTGCTGGAACACCGCGACCAGGTCCTCGTTGATGCCGGGCTCGTTGTAGTTGCAGTAGCAGGTCGCGAACAGCGCGACGCGGCCCTGGGTCGGCCCGGCCGGGGTCGCGGCGGGCGGGTTGTTGCTGCCGTCGAAGGCGCGGCGGAAGGTCTTGCTGCTGTAGGGCGGCAGCGTCGCCTCCTGGTGCACGCCGAGCACCTTGTGCAGCACCTTGCGCATGGTCGCGTTGCGGTTCACCGCGTTGACCGTCGGCGCGATCACCGGCTGCGCGTTGACCTTGCCCATCAGGTCGGTGGACGAGAGCAGGCGGTCGCGGAACGACGGCTTCCGCTCGCGGTGCTTGACCGCCTTGGCGCGCAGCATCAGGTGCGGGAAGTCGACGTTCCACTCGTGCGGTGGCACGTAGGGGCACTTGGTCATGTAGCAGAGGTCGCACAGGTAGCAGTGGTCGACCACCTGCCAGTAGTCGTCCTTGGCTACCCCGTCGACCTCCATGCTCGCGGATTCGTCGACCAGGTCGAACAGCGTCGGGAAGGCGTGGCACAGGCTGACGCAGCGGCGGCAGCCGTGGCAGATGTCGAACACCCGCTCCAGCTCCTGGAACAGGTCGTCGCGGTTCCAGAAGGCGGCTTCCTTCCAGGCGAGGGGGTGCCGGGTGGGTGCCTCGAGGCTTCCTTCGCGCGTCGTGGGGGCGGCCATGGGTCCTTCCTCTGGTCGGGTCGTGTTGGGTTGGCGGGGCCGGCCGTGACCGGCCCCGCGCGACGGCTCACTCGAGGTTGTCGAGGGCCTTCTGGAAGCGGTTCGCGTGCGAACGCTCGGCCTTGGCCAGCGTCTCGAACCAGTCGCCGATCTCGTCGAAGCCCTCGTCGCGGGCGGTCTTCGCCATGCCCGGGTACATGTCGGTGTACTCGTGGGTCTCGCCGGCGATGGCGGCCTTCAGGTTGTCGCCGGTGGGGCCGATCGGCAGGCCGGTGGCGGGGTCGCCGACCGCCTCGAGGTACTCGAGGTGACCGTGGGCGTGGCCGGTCTCGCCCTCCGCGGTGGAACGGAACACGGTGGCGACGTCGTTGTAGCCCTCGACGTCGGCCTTCGCTGCGAAGTAGAGGTAACGACGGTTCGCCTGCGACTCGCCGGCGAAGGCATCCTTCAGATTCTGTTCGGTTTTGCTGCCCTTCAGTGACATGGCATCCCTCCTGGGTTGGTTGCTGCTGAATCCCGCGGCTCCGCCGTGGGGCGACGCCTAACGAGTCTTTTGGAACAGTTCCAGTTTAGACTAATTCCAAACTGAAGCGGCGTCAAGCACCAAGGGTTTAGACCCGGGAGGCGAATAAATCCACTTTCGGCGTGGGTTTGACCGGGCGTGCAGCGGCCCACCTCAGCGGTAGGCACGCAGGTCGGCGAGCAGCTCCTCGACCAGCTCGCCGGGGGTGTGGTCGGTGCAGACGTGGGTGAGGTCGGCGTAGCGCCGGTACAGCGCGCTGCGCTCGGCGAACAGCTCGGCGAAGCTCTGCTCGGGGCGCCGCGCGATGCCGCGCGAGTCGTAGTTGTGGATCCGCCGGCGCAGCTGCTCGAGCGGCACGTCGAGGTAGATCGCCACGCCGCAGGACTTCAGGTGGCGCATGCTCGCGTCGCTGTAGACGGCGCTGCCGCCGGTGGCGACGACCAGGGCGTGGCAGTCGAGTTCGAGCAGCACCTCCTCCTCGATGCGGCGCAGGTTCAGGTAGTCGCTGCCGTCGAGGATCGCCTGCAGCGTGCGTCCCTCGCGCAGCTGGATCAGCAGGTCGGTGTCGACGAAGCCGAGGCCGAGCTCCTTGGCCAGCAGCACGCCGATGGTGCTCTTGCCGGCACCCGGCATGCCGATCAGGATCACGCTGCGCTGGGTCGGGCCTGGCATCTGCGGTGGCCTGCTGCGGTGGCACGGAAGGGGCGGACACTATACTCGATCGAAACTCACCGGGAGCGCGCATGCGCCTGAGCGTCTTCGACCTGTTCCGCGTCGGCATCGGCCCGTCGAGCTCGCACACCGTCGGGCCGATGGTCGCCGCCGGGCGCTTCGTCCGCGAGCTCGAGGCCGCCGGGGTGCTGCCGGCGGTCGAGCGCGTCGGCGTCACCCTGTACGGCTCGCTGGCGGCCACCGGCCCGGGTCACGGCACCACGCGCGCGGTGCTGCTCGGCCTCGAGGGCGAGCAGCCGGCGGAGCTCGATCCCGGGCAGGTCGCCCCGCGGCTGGCGGCGATCGCCGCCTCCGGGCGGCTGCAGCTGCTCGGCCGCCACGCCGTGCCGTTCCAGCGGCCGCGCGACCTCGAGCTGCGCCCGGACACGCAGCTGCCGGAGCACACCAACGGCATGCGCTGCGCCGCCTTCGCCGCCGACGGCAGCGAACTGCTCGCGCGCGACTACTACTCGATCGGCGGCGGCTTCGTGCGCGGTGCCGGCGAGGTGGCGCCGCCCGCGCTCGCCGGGCCCGCGCTGCCGTACCCGTTCGCCAGCGCCGAGGAGCTGCTCGGCCACTGCCGCGCGCACGACCTGCCGGTCAGCGGCGTGATGCGCGCCAACGAGCTGGCGCAGCGCACTGCCGGCGAGCTCGACCAGGGGCTGCAGCGGCTGTGGCAGGTGATGCGCGACTGCGTCCGGCGCGGCTGCGGTTCCAGCGGCGAGCTGCCGGGCGGGCTGCACCTGCGCCGCCGGGCGCCGGCGCTGCGCGCGCGCCTGGACGCGGCGGCCGGCGACGACCCGCTGCGCGTGCTCGACTGGGTCGAGCTCTACGCGCTGGCGGTCAACGAGGAGAACGCGGCCGGCGGCCGCGTGGTCACCGCGCCGACCAACGGCGCGGCCGGGATCGTCCCGGCGGTGCTGCACTACTACCGCGACCACTGCCCGGGCGCCGACGACGCCGGCGTCGCGCGCTTCCTGCTGGTCGCCGCGGCGATCGGCATGCTGTACAAGCTCAACGCCTCGCTCAGCGGCGCCGAGGTCGGCTGCCAGGGCGAGGTCGGGGTCGCCTGCTCGATGGCCTCGGGGGCCCTCGCCGAGGTGCTCGGCGGCACCCCGGAGCAGGTCGAGAACGCGGCCGAGATCGGCATGGAGCACAACCTCGGGCTGACCTGCGACCCGGTCGCCGGGCTGGTCCAGGTGCCGTGCATCGAGCGCAACGCGATGGCCGCGGTCAAGGCGATCGCCGCGGCGCGGATGGCGCTGAACGGCGACGGCAGCCACTTCGTCTCGCTCGACCGGGTGATCCGGACGATGCGCGACACCGGCCGCGACATGCAGGATAAGTACAAGGAGACCGCCCGCGGCGGCCTCGCCGTCAGCGCGATCGACATCCCGGTCAGCGTGGTCGACTGCTGAGCTGACCGCTGCCGGCAGTGCCGGGGTGCCGCGCGCTGCCGTGGCCTGTCGGGCTGCGGTCCGAGCCACGGGCGGGGTGTATCACCGCCGGGGCTCGGGCCACAGCTCCTCGTGCGGGCGGGGCTTCAGCCCGACGCGGGGGCTCCCCGTCACGGCCCAACTTGCAGGCGTGCCGCTGCCGACCTACCGTAGACGGCGTTCACTTGAGCAGGGGCAAGCAGCTTGTTCGACGCCATCTCGACGGTATTCCTGGTCGTGGCCGACCTCGCCGCGTCGCGCCGCTTCTACAGCGAGCAGCTCGGCCTCGCGGAGGTCAGCGCCAAGCAGGACCACGTGCGCTACCGCGTCGGCAACCAGTTCCTGGTGATCCACGGCCCGTTGCCGGACAGCGTGTTCACGGCCTGGAACATGCCGCCGGCGCGCGACCCGCGCGGCACCGGCGTGGTGCTGACGCTGCGCTGCGCCGACGTCGATGCCGCGCACGCCGAGCTGCTCGCGCGCGGCGTGCAGCCGCTGGGCCCGCCATGTGACGCGGCCTGGGGCGCGCGGATGTTCCTGCTCGCCGACCCGTCCGGCTACGTGCTCGAGGTCAGCCGCCCCGGACGCTGAGCCGTCCCCGCGAAGCCCTCACCCCCGGCCCCTCTCCCTGCGAGGGCGAGGGCAGAGCCGCGCCGGCTCCCGTTCCTCGGGATGCAGCGGATTCCAGGGGCGGGTCGGCGCCGCGTGACCCGATCCCCCCTGCCGTGCAGAGGGCGAATCGCACCGGGCACCGGGGTCGGAGTCGGCTGCACCGACTC
>DATCZX010000205.1:0-9181 GCA_036525695.1 Gammaproteobacteria bacterium
CCCTCGCCGTCGCGGACGATGGCCTGGGCCAGCTCGGCGCAGACGGCGTCGATCGCGGCGGCCAGCTCGGCGTAGCCGGGGGCGTCGGCCGACGCCAGCGCGACCCCGGAGGCGCCGGTCGCGAGCAGCACGCAGGCGTCGTTGGTCGAGGTGTCACCGTCGACGCTGATGCGGTTGAACGAGCCGGCCACCGCCCGCTCCAGGCACGCCTGCAGCAGCGGCCGCGGCAGCCCCGCGTCGGTGGCGACGAAGGCGAGCATGGTCGCCATGTCGGGGCGGATCATGCCGGCCCCCTTGGCGATGCCGGTGACGCTGACCGGGCGGCCGCCGAGCTGCAGCTTCCGGCTCGCCCCCTTGGGCACGGTGTCGGTGGTCATGATCGCGTTGGCCGCGGCGCTCCAGCCGTCCACGGCCAGCGCGTCGCGCGCCGCGGGCAGCGCGGCGACCAGCTTGCGCACCGGCAGCGGCTCGCCGATCACCCCGGTCGAGAACGGCAGCACCGCCTCCGGGGCCGTCCCGGCGAGCGCGCCGAGCGCGCTGCAGCAGGCCAGCGCGTCGTCGAGACCGGCGCTGCCGGTGCCGGCGTTGGCGTTGCCGGCGTTGACCATCAGCCAGCGCGGCGCGCTGGCGGCGAGGTGCTGGCGGGCGACGGTGACCGGGGCGGCGCAGAAGGCGTTGCGGGTGAACACCGCGGCCCCGCGGCTGCCGGCGGCCAGCTCGACCAGCAGCAGGTCGTCGCGCTCGCCGCGGCGGCGCAGGCCGGCGCGCGCGCTGCCCAGGCGGACGCCGGCGACCGGGTGGAGCGCCGGCAGGCCGCTCAGGCCGACCGGCATGGCAGCGGCGAGCGGCTCATTTCAGCTGGCCGTGGCAGTGCTTGTACTTCTTGCCGGAGCCGCACGGGCACGGCTCGTTGCGGCCGATCTTGCGCCCGTCGCGGGTGACCGGCTGCTGCTGGCCGGCGGCGTCCTCGGGGACGTGGCCGTCGTCGGGCAGCGCGCGCGCCTCGTCGTGCTGGTACTGCACCGGCGGCGCGCTCTGGCGGCGGCGCTGCTCGACCGCCTCGACGTCGGACTCGGCGCGCACCTGCACCTTCGACAGGATGCCGGTGACCTCCTTGTTGATGGTGTGCAGCAGCGCGCTGAACATCTCGAACGCCTCGCGCTTGTACTCCTGCTTCGGGTTCTTCTGCGCGTAGCCGCGCAGGTGGATCCCCTGGCGCAGGTAGTCCATCGCGGCGAGGTGGTCCTTCCACAGCGAGTCGAGCACCTGCAGCATCACCGCCTTCTCGAAGTGGCGCATCACCTCGGCCCCGGCCTGCTCCTCCTTGGCGCGGTAGGCGGCGACCAGGGTCTCGTGCAGCCGCTGCCGCAGCGGCTCCTCGTGCAGGTCGTGGTCCTCCTCGAGCCACTGGGCGACGTCGACCTGCAGGCCGAACTCCGCCTCCAGCGCCTTCGACAGGCCGGCCGGGTCCCACAGCTCCTCGAGGCTCTGCGGCGGGATGTAGGCGTCGATCACCTCGGTCAGGATGTCGTCGCGGATCTCGTCGATGGTCTCCTGGATGTCGCTGTCGGAGAGCAGCTCGTCGCGCAGCTCGTAGATCTTGCGGCGCTGGTCGTTGGCGACGTCGTCGTACTCGAGCAGCTGCTTGCGGATGTCGAAGTTGTGCTGCTCGACCTTGCGCTGGGCGTTCTCGATCGCCTTGGTCACCCACGGGTGCTCGATCGCCTCGCCCTGCTCCATGCCCAGCTTCTGCATCAGCCCGGAGACCCGGTCCGAGGCGAAGATGCGCATCAGGTTGTCCTGCAGCGACAGGTAGAAACGGCTCGAGCCGGGGTCGCCCTGGCGCCCGGAGCGGCCGCGCAGCTGGTTGTCGATGCGCCGCGACTCGTGGCGCTCGGTGCCGATCACGTGCAGGCCGCCGGCCTCGAGCACCTGCCGGTGGCGCTCCTGCCAGGCCGTGCGGGCCGCCTCCCGCGTCGCCTCCTCGGCCTCCGCGCCGAGCCCTTCCAGCTCGGCCTCGAAGTTGCCGCCGAGCACGATGTCGGTGCCGCGGCCGGCCATGTTGGTGGCAATCGTCACCGCCCCCGGGCGGCCGGCCTGGGCGATGATCTGCGCCTCGCGCTCGTGCTGCTTGGCGTTCAGCACCTCGTGCGGCACGCCGGCCTGCTTCAGCTGCTTCGACAGGTACTCCGAGGTCTCGATCGCGACGGTGCCGACCAGCGCCGGCTGGCCGCGCTGGTGGCAGTCCTTGATGTCGGCGAGGATCGCGTCGAACTTCTCGTCCTGGGTCAGGTAGACCAGGTCGCCGCGGTCGTCGCGGACCATCGGCTGGTGGGTCGGGATCACCACCACCTCGAGGCCGTAGATCGACTGGAACTCGAACGCCTCGGTGTCGGCGGTGCCGGTCATGCCGGCGAGCTTGTCGTAGAGCCGGAAGTAGTTCTGGAAGGTGATCGAGGCGAGCGTCTGGTTCTCGTTCTGGATCCGCACCCCCTCCTTGGCCTCGATCGCCTGGTGCAGGCCGCCGGACCAGCGCCGCCCGGCCAGCGTGCGGCCGGTGAACTCGTCGACGATCACCACCTGCCCGTCCTGGATGATGTACTCGACGTCGCGCTGGAACAGCGCGTGCGCGCGGATCGACGCGTTGACGAAGTGCATCAGCTGGATGTTGGCGGCGTCGTAGAGGCTCTCGTCCTCCTTCAGCAGCCCGCTCGAGGTCAGCAGCTCCTCGACGTGCTGGTGGCCGTCCTCGGTCAGGTAGATCTGCTTGCTCTTCTCGTCGACGGTGTAGTCGCCGGGCCCCTCCTCGCCGTCGACGCGCTGCAGCTTCGGGATCAGCTTGTTGATGCGGCGGTAGATGTCGGCGTTGTCCTCGGCCGGGCCGGAGATGATCAGCGGCGTGCGCGCCTCGTCGATCAGGATCGAGTCGACCTCGTCGACGATCGCGTAGTAGAGCGGGCGCTGCATCTTGTCGGCCTGGGTGAAGGCCATGTTGTCGCGCAGGTAGTCGAAGCCGAACTCGTTGTTGGTGCCGTAGGTGATGTCGGCCTGGTAGGCGGCGCGCTTGGTCTCGGCGTCCTGGCCGGGGACCACGACCCCGACGCTCAGGCCGAGGAACTGGTAGATCCGCCCCATCCACGCGGCGTCGCGACGCGCCAGGTAGTCGTTGACGGTGACCACGTGCACGCCCTTGCCGGCCAGCGCGTTCAGGTAGACCGCCAGCGTCGCCACCAGGGTCTTGCCCTCGCCGGTGCGCATCTCGGCGATCTTGCCCTGGTGCAGCACCATGCCGCCGATCAGCTGCACGTCGAAGTGGCGCATCTGCAGCACCCGCCGGCCGGCCTCGCGGACCACCGCGAACACCTCGAGCAGCAGGTCGTCGAGGCCGGCGCCCTGCGCCACGCGGGCGCGGAACTCGTCGGTCTTGGCCCGCAGCGCGGCGTCGTCGAGGGCGGCAGTCTGCTCCTCGAGGGCGTTCACCTGGAGCACGGTCTTGCGCATCCGCCGCACCAGGCGCTCGTTGCGGCTGCCAAACAACTTCTTGAACGGGTTGGGTATCATCGATTCACGTGCGCGCCTGCCCGGGGCCGGGCGGCGGTCCTTGTGGGTCGCCTAGGTCAGGAGAGGCGGCAGTGTCGCCGAGACGCCGCCCGAGTTCAACGGGCGGCCTGGATATAACTCATCGGGTTGACCTGCTTGCCGTCCTGCAGCACCTCGAAGTGCACGTGCGGCCCGGTCGAACGGCCGCTGCTGCCGAGCCGCGCGACCGGGTGGCCGCGGGTCACCGCGTCGCCGACGGCGACCAGGTTCTCCTTGTTGTGCGCGTAGCGGGTCACGTAGCCGTTGCCGTGGTCGATCTCGACCAGGCGGCCGAAGCCGGCGCGCTTGCCCGAGAAGATCACCACGCCGGAGGCGACGGCGAGGATGTCGGCGCCGGCACGACCGGCGAAGTCGACCCCGTGGTGCATCTCCGGCCGGCCGTTGAACGGGTCGCTGCGGCGACCGTAGCGCGACGAGATCCAGCCGTCCTCGAGCGGGCGCCCGCTGGGCAGGACCTGCTCGGCGAGGTTGCGGTTGAGCAGGAACTCCTCGACCAGCTGCAGCTTGCCCTCGCGGTCGGCGAGGAAGGCGGCCAGCTCGGCCAGCGACTGCTCGAGGTCGGGCAGCGCCATCGCGCTGGCCAGCTCGCCGCTCTCCGGGCCGCCGAGCGCCGGCGGCCGGCTGAAGTCGAACTCGCCCGGGTCGAGCCGGGCCATCTGCGTCAGCCGCTCGCCGAGGGCGTCGAGGCGCAGGGTGTGCGCCTGCAGCTGGCCGAGGCGCAGCGACAGCGCGTCGACGTTGGCGGAGAGCTCGCGGCGCAGGGTCTCGACCGCGCGCTGCTGCTGCTGCAGGTCGAGCGCGGCCTGCTGGTTGACCTCCGCGAGCAGCGGGTTGACCTGCTGGCGGCCGAAGTGGCTGCCGGCCTTGAACATCCCGGCGGCCAGCACGGTACCGAGCAGCAGGCCGAGGAACAGCGGCAGGCCGCAGCCCAGGGTCACCACCGGTGCGCAGGACTTGCCCCGTCTGAGCAGTATGATCTGCATCGGCTTGTCGCCTCCCCCGCTGGGGGCTAGCATGCCCCCGTGCTCCTGGCCGCCCGGAACCGATGCCCCGCCCGACCTCCGTTGCCACCGTGCTCAGCAGCCGCCTCGCCGAGCTCAGCGCAGGCGCGGCCAGCGATGCCGCGCTGACCCGCCGGTTGCGCGAGGCGCTGCCCGCGGGCCTCGCCCCGCACCTGCGCGCCGCGCACGTCGACGCCGGGGTGCTGACCCTGTACGCCGACTCGGCGGCGTGGGCGACCCGTTTCCGTTACGCCGGCGCCGAGCTGCTCGCGCGCGACGACGTCGCCGCCACCCGCTGCCGGGTGCGCATCCTTGCCGACGAACCGCGGCGGGTCCCTGAGTCCCCGTCGCGTCCGCGGCCCTCGGCCGCCGCTGCGGGGCTCCTCCTCGATGCGGCCGCGACCTCTACTCCGGAGATCGGTGACGCCCTGCGGCGCCTGGCCAGGGCCCTGGCCCGCCGTCAGACGGCGTAGGCCGGGCGGATGTAACTGATCGGCAGGCTCTCCACGTCGCGGTAGGTGACCAGCTCCCAGGCGGTGCTCTCGGCGAGCAGCGCGCGCAGCAGCCGGTTGTTCAGCTCGTGCCCGGACTTGTAGCCGCTGAACGCGCCGATCAGGCTGCGCCCGAGCAGGTACAGGTCGCCGATCGCGTCGAGGATCTTGTGCTTGACGAACTCGTCCTCGTAACGCAGGCCGTCCTCGTTCAGCACGCGGTACTCGTCGACCACCACGGCGTTGTCGAGGCTGCCGCCGAGCGCCAGCTGGTTCTGCCGCAGCAGCTCGACGTCGCGCATGAAGCCGAAGGTGCGCGCGCGGCTCACCTCCTTGACGTAGGAGGTGGTGGAGAAGTCGATGGTCGCGGTCTGCGTGCGGTCGTGGAACACCGGGTGCTCGAAGTCGATCGTGAACGAGACCTTGAAGCCGTCGAACGGCTCGAAGCGCGCCCACTTGTCGCCGTCGCGCACCTCGACCGGCTCGCGGATGCGGATGAACTGCTTCGGCGCCGCCTGCTCCTCGATCCCCGCCGACTGCAGCAGGAACACGAACGGGCCGGCACTGCCGTCCATGATCGGCACCTCGGGGGCGCTGACGTCGACGTAGGCGTTGTCGATGCCGAGGCCGGCCAGCGACGACAGCAGGTGCTCGACCGTCGAGATGCGCACGCCGTTGCTGACCAGCGTGGTGGAGAGCACGGTGTCGCCGACGTTGTGCGGGTCGGCGCGGATCTCCACCGGCGGCTCGAGGTCGACGCGGCGGAAGACGATGCCGGTGTCCGGCGCGGCCGGGCGCAGCGTCAGGTAGACCTTCTCGCCGGTATGCAGACCGACGCCGGTCGCCCTGATCGCGTTCTTCAGGGTGCGTTGCTTGATCATTGACCCCGCTACCAAAGGCTAACTCGCGGCACCGGCCGCAAAAATCTGGCGAAATGTACCATGCCCGCGACCCCCTTGCCCAGCCTGGGACCCCCAGGCCGGAGCGGGGTTCAGTCCGCCTGCTTGCGCAGGAAGGCCGGGATGTCGAGCCACTCGTAGTCGAGCTCCTTGGCCGCGGCCCCCTCCTGCAACGGCGGGCGCTTCGGCGGCTCGCGGCGCTGGTAGGTCGGCTGGTCCAGCTTGCCGTAGTCGCGCGCGGTGGTCGCCGGCACCGGGGCCTCGACCGGTTGCGGCCGCGGCCGCTCCTGCTCGACGTTGCGCGAGCCGAGGCCGGTCGCCACCACGGTGACGCGGAGCTCGTCTCTCATCTCCATGTCGATCACCGTGCCGACGACCACGGTGGCGTCATCGGCAGCGAACTCCTTCACGGTGTTGCCAACCTCTTCGAATTCGCCGATCGCCATGTCCATCCCGGCGGTGATGTTGACGAGGATCCCACGCGCCCCGCGCAGGTCGATGTCCTCCAGCAGCGGGCTGCGGATCGCCGCCTCGGCGGCCTCGCGCGCGCGGTGCTCGCCGCTGGCGGTGCCCGAACCCATCATCGCCATGCCCATCTCGGACATCACCGTCTTGACGTCGGCGAAGTCGACGTTGATCAGCCCGGGCCGGGTGATCAGCTCGGCGATCCCCTGCACCGCCCCCTGCAGCACGTTGTTGGCCGAGGCGAACGCCTCGAGCAGCGTCACCTTGGAGCCGAGCACCGCGGCCAGCTTGGCGTTCGGGATGGTGATCAGCGAGTCGACGTGCTCGGAGAGCTCGCGGATCCCCTGCTCGGCGATGTGCATGCGCTTCTTGCCCTCGAACGGGAACGGCTTGGTCACCACGGCGACGGTGAGGATGCCGAGCTCGCGCGCGATCTGCGCGATCACCGGCGCGGCGCCGGTGCCGGTGCCGCCGCCCATGCCGGCGGTGATGAAGATCATGTCGGCCCCCTTCAGCGCGTCCTGCACCCGGTCGCGGTCCTCGAGCGCCGCCTGCCGGCCGAGGTCGGGGTTGGCGCCGGCGCCGAGCCCCTTGGTGATGTTGTTGCCGAGCTGCAGCACGCTGCCGGTGCGCGCCTTCTTCAGCACCTGGGCGTCGGTGTTGGCGCAGATGAACTCCACGCCCTCGATCGACGCCTCGACCATGTGGTTGACCGCGTTGCCGCCGCCACCACCGACTCCGACCACCTTGATCACCGCGTTCTGCGGGTAGGTTTCCATCAGTTCGAACATCGCCTTGCCTCCATCCGGCCGATGGCCGGTTCTCCCGTTGCCGCCCGGCGCCCGCGCGCCAGTCTTCAGAAATTCCCCTGGAACCAGCTGCGCATCCGCTCGAGGATGCCGGCGAACCCGCGCCGCGGGGCACGCTCCTCGCCGTGTTCACGCAGTTGCTGGTGACCGAACAGCAGCAGCCCGACGCCGGTCGCGTTGGTCGGGCTGCAGACCACCTCGGTGAGCCCGCTGACCCCCTTCGGCACGCCGAGGCGCACCGGCAGGTGGAAGATCTCCTCGGCCAGCTCGATCACCCCCTCGACCTTGGCGCTGCCGCCGGTCATCACCACGCCGGCGGCGATCAGGTCCTCGAAGCCGCTGCGCCGCAGCTCGGCCTGGATCAGCCCGATCAGCTCCTCGTAGCGCGGCCCGATCACCTCGGCGAGGGTGTGCCGCGACATCCGCCGCGGCGGCCGGTCGCCGACGCTCGGCACCTGCACCGACTCGTCCGGGTGGGCCAGCTGCGCGAGCGCGCAGCCGTGGTGGATCTTCAGCTCCTCGGCGTGCTGCGTCGGCGTGCGCAGCGCCACCGCGATGTCGTTGGTGACCTGGTCGCCGGCGATCGGGATCACCGCGGTGTGGCGGATCGCGCCGCCGGTGAACACCGCGATGTCGGTGGTGCCGCCGCCGATGTCGACCAGGCAGACGCCGAGCTCCTTCTCGTCCTCGCTCAGCACCGACTGGCTCGAGGCGAGCTGCTCGAGGATGATGTCGTCGACCTCGAGGCCGCAGCGGCGCACGCACTTGACGATGTTCTGCGCCGCGCTGACCGCGCCGGTGACCATGTGCACCTTGGCCTCGAGGCGCACGCCGGACATCCCCTCGGGATCGCGGATCCCCTCCTGCTCGTCGATGATGTACTCCTGCGGCAGGATGTGCAGGATCTTCTGGTCGGCCGGGATCGCCACCGCGCGGGCCGCGTCGATCACCCGCTCGACGTCGCCGCGGGCGATCTCGCGGTCGCGCACGGCGACGATGCCGTGCGAGTTCAGGCTGCGGATGTGGCTGCCGGCGATGCCGGCGTAGACCGAGCGGATCTGGCAGCCGGCCATCAGCTCGGCCTCCTCGACCGCGCGCTGGATCGAGTGGACGGTCGACTCGATGTTGACCACCACCCCCTTCTTCAGCCCGCGCGACGGCTGCGTGCCGATGCCGATCACCTCGATCTCGCCCTCGTCGTTGACCTTGCCGACGATCGCCACCACCTTGGAGGTGCCGATGTCGAGGCCGACGATCAGGTTCCTGTCCGGACGCTTGGCCATGCTCACTCGTTCCCCGTCACTGCTCTGCGTTCAGGTCTGCCCGGCGCGGCCGGCGGCCGCCGCCGGTTCGGCCAGCGCGGGCTCGCCGCCGCCGGCGTGCCAGCGCACGGCGAAGCCGTTGCTGTAGCGCAGGTCGATCCGCGCCACCGTCGCCAGTCGCTCCGCCGGCCAGCCGAGCAGCAGCCCGACCAGCCGCTGCAGCCGCTGGCGCACCTCGCTGCGCCCGAGCTCGACCTCCAGCCCGCTGGCCAGCGTCAGCCGCCAGGCGCGCCGCGGGTCGAGCTCGAGCCGGGTCACGCGCTGCTGCGCGCGCCCGAGCAGGCCGTCGAGCAGCCGGTACTGCTCGGCCAGGCGCCGCGACTGCCCCGCCGGCCCGACCAGCTCGGGCAGCCCCGCGGGCTGCTCGGCGGTCGCCACCGCGAACAGGTCGCCGTGGCGGTTGACCAGGTGCCCGGCGTCCCAGCGCGCCAGCGGCACCTGCTCGATCACCGTCAGCAGCAGCTGGTCCGGCCACAGCCGGCGCACGTAGGCGCGCTCGACCCACGGCATCGCCTCGACCGCGGCGCGCACCTGGCCGACGTCGACCAGCAGCAGCCCGGTGGTGGCGAGCGGCGCGACCTGCTGCTGCAGCCG
>DATCZX010000206.1:0-5245 GCA_036525695.1 Gammaproteobacteria bacterium
GCCGCCGCGCCAGCTCGACCACCGGGTAGCGGGTGTCGAGGCCGGTCACCTCGCGGTAGCGCGACAGCCCCTGCTGGCACACCGGGCAGGAGGTCAGCAGGCGCACCTCGGGGCCGCCGGCCCGGCCGCCGCCGAGCGCGGCGATGCCCTTGTGCAGCTCCTCCTCCTTGCGCGAGCGCACCTGGGTGGCGATGTCGGGACGGGCGACGGCGAAGGTGCCGGCCTCGCCGCAGCAGCGGTCGGAGAGCAGCACCTCCTGGCCGAGCAGCGACGCCGCCACCGCGGTCGGGCTGTGGGTCTTGCTCGGCGAGTGGCACGGGTCGTGGTAGAGGTAGCGCACGTTCGCCTCGGGCGGCGCGCTGACCTCGCGCTCGTAGAGGAACTCGTGGATGTCGAGCAGCCGGCAGCCGGGGAAGATGCGCTCGAACTGGTACTCGAGCAGCTGGTCCATGCAGGTGCCGCAGGAGACGACGACGGTGCGGATGTCGAGGTAGTTCAGCGTGTTGGCGACGCGGTGGAACAGCACCCGGTTGTCCATCGTGATCTTGCGCCCGCGCTCGGCGTCGCCGCCGGCGGTCTGCGGGTAGCCGCAGCAGAGGTAGCCCGGGGGCAGCACGGTCTGCACCCCGCTGCCGTAGAGCAGCGCCAGCGTGGCCAGGCCGATCTGGCTGAACAGCCGCTCGGAGCCGCAGCCGGGAAAGTAGAACACCGCCTCGGCGTCGTCGGCGTTGCGCGCCGGGTCGCGCAGGATCGGCACGGTCTTGCGGTCCTGCAGCTCGAGCAGCGTGCGCAGGTCCCGCTGCGGCAGCACCGGCAGCGGCCGCCGCAGCAGGTGCACCACCTGCTCGGTGGCGCGCGTCGGGCCGGTGGTCGCCGCCGGGATCGGCACCTCGCGCACCACGCCGAGGCGGGTACCGAGGCGGTGCGCCTGGCGCTGCGCCAGGTAGCCGAGCCTGAGCACGCCGTCGCGCAGCAGGCGCACCCCGCGCGGGTCGGTGACGCTGAGGAAGGCCATCGAGAAGCGCGCGCCGAGGCTGGTGCGCTTGCGGCCGTGGGCGCGCAGGATGTCGCGCATGCGCACGGTGACGTCGCCGAAGTCGATGTCGACCGGGCACGGGGTCGCGCACTTGTGGCAGATCGTGCAGTGGTCGGCGACGTCGTTGAGCTCGGCGAAGTGGCGCACCGAGACGCCGCGCCGGGTCTGCTCCTCGTACAGGAACGCCTCGATGATCAGGCCGGTGGCGAGGATCTTGTTGCGCGGCGAGTAGAGCAGGTTGGCGCGCGGCACGTGGGTGGTGCAGACCGGCTTGCACTTGCCGCAGCGCAGGCAGTTCTTGACCGCGTCGTTGAGCGCGCCGAACTCGCTCGCCTCGAGGATCAGCGCCTCCTGCTCGACCAGCCGCAGCGACGGCGTGTAGGCGTCGTCGAGGCCCGAGCCGGGCAGCAGCTTGCCGCGGTTGAAGCGCCCGTGCGGGTCGACCCGCTGCTTGTAGGCGACGAACGCGGCGGCGTGCGCCGGGTCGAGGAAGCGGTACTTGGTCAGGCCGATGCCGTGCTCGCCGGAGATCACCCCGCCGAGCGCGGTGGCCAGGCGCATCACCCGCTCGACGATGCGCTCGGCCTCGTGCAGCATCGCGTAGTCGTTCGAGTTGACCGGGATGTTGGTGTGCACGTTGCCGTCGCCGGCGTGCATGTGGGTGGCGACGAACAGCCGGCTCGAGCGGATCCGCGCGTGGATCGCGTCGAGCCGCGTGCGCACCGCGGCCAGCTCCTGGCCGCCGAAGATCTCCTTCAGCGGCCGCTCGACGCTGGCGCGGTAGGAGACGCGCAGGTCGCGGCGCAGCAGCAGGTGCTCGAGCGTGTCGCCGTCGCCGAGCTTGCGGCGGACGTCGGCGTCGAGCAGGTCGGGGTGGTCGGCGGCCGGCTCGTCGAGGTGCGCGAGCAGCTCGCGCCAGTCCGCCTGGACCGCCTCGAGGTGGCGCCGCGCGGCCTCGACCTTGCCCGCCAGGATCGCGTCGGCCTCGTCGCTGCGCTCGTACTCGGGCCCGCCCGCCGCCGCGGCGACGCCCTCCTCGAGGTAGGCCCGCACGGCGTCGACCATCGCCAGCTTGTTGCGCACCGACTGCTCGATGTTGATCCGCTCGATCCCCTCGCTGTAGGCGGCGAGCTGGTCGAGCGGGATCACCACGTCCTCGTTGATCTTGAACGCGTTGGTGTGGCGCGCGATCGCCGCGGTGCGCGCGCGCGCGGCCCAGAAGCGGCGCCGCGCCTCGGGGCTGACGGCGACGAAGCCCTCGCCGTCGCGGGCGTTGGCCAGCCGCACCACCTGCGACGCGGCGCGCGCGACGGCGGCGTCGTCGGCGCCGCTGACGTCGGCGATCAGCACCATCTTCGGGCGCTCGCCGCGCGGGGCCTTCGGCGTGTAGTTGACCGCGCGCACGTAGCGCTCGTCGAGGTGCTCGAGGCCGGCCAGCTCGACGTCCGGCAGGCCGTCGAGGTACTCCTTGACCTCGACGATCGCCGGCACCGCGCGGCGCAGGTCGCGGCCGTAGAACTCGAGGCAGACGGTGCGGATGTGCGCAGGCTGCGGGTGCAGGATGAACACCGCCGAGGTGATCAGGCCGTCGCAGCCCTCCTTCTGGATCCCCGGCAGGCCGCCGAGCGCCTTGTCGGTGACGTCCTTGCCGAGGCCCGCCTTGCGCAGCGACGCGCCGGGCAGGCGCAGCTCCTCCGGCGCGCCGAGCGGGGTCACGCCGTCGGCGGCGTAGCGGGTCAGGCGGAAGGTGACCTCGGGCTGGTCGTGGATCCGGCCGAGGTTGTGGCCGACGCGCTCGACCTCGAGCCACTGCGCGTCCGGCGTCACCATGCGCCAGCTGGCCAGGTTGTCGAGCGCGGTGCCGTACTGCACCGCCTTCTTGCCGCCGGCGTTCATCGCCACGTTGCCGCCGATGGTCGAGGCGTCCTGCGAGGTCGGGTCGACCGCGAACACGCAGCCGGCCGCGGCCGCCGCCTCGGCCACCCGGCGGGTGACCACGCCGGCGCCGGCGCGCAGCGTCGCCACCTCGCGCTCGAGGCCGGGCAGCACGCGCCGCTCGACCGCGCCGAGGCGGTCGAGCTTCTCCAGGTTCAGCACCGCGGTGTCGGGGAACAGCGGGATCGCACCGCCGGTGTAGCCGGTGCCGCCGCCGCGCGGGATGATGGTCAGGCCAAGCTCGATGCACGCCTGCACCAGCGCCGGGACCTCGGCCTCGGTGTCCGGGCTGATCACCACCAGCGGCAGCTCGACGCGCCAGTCGGTGGCGTCGGTGACGTGGGCGACGCGGGCGTGGCCGCTGCAGTCGACGTTGTCGCGGCGGGTGATCCGCGCCAGCCGGCGCAGCACGCGGGCGCGCTGGCGCGCCAGCTGCTCGAAGCCGTCGGCGAAGCGGCGCACCGCGCCGCGTGCCTGGTGCGCCAGGTCGAGCGCCTCGGCGTGGCCGGCGCGCGCGACCACCTGGTCGAGCCGATGGTCCATCGCCTCGACCAGCTGGCGCCGGCGGCGCGCGTTCTCCAGCAGGTCGTCCTGCAGGAACGGGTTGCGCGTGACCACCCAGAGGTCGCCGAGCACCTCGAACAGCATCCGCGCCGAGCGCCCGGTGCGGCGCTCGCCGCGCAGCCGCTCGATCGTCGTCCACGCTTCCGCGCCGAGGAAGCGGCGCACGATCTCGCGGTCCGAGAACGAGGTGTAGTTGTACGGGATCTCGCGGATCCGCGGGGTCGCCTGGGCGCTCATGGCAGGGTCGGGGACGGCTGCGACGGGGGAGCGGATTCTACCACCGGCGGGCGGCACGGCTCAGCCGGCCGGGCGCAGGGGCAGCGCGCGCCGGGTCGGCCGGAGCCGGTTCGGCCGGTGACCGGGAACGGCAAGCCTCCTGCTGTAGGTCGGGCTTAAGCCCGACGGGACGCCGCGTCGGGCTGAAGCCCGACCTACCCTGCGTCTTGCAGGATGCGGTGAGCTAGCGAACCGTATCGGACCGGCACGGCCCGCGGTGCGGTTCCTGCGTCACCGCACCCTTCTGTCCGTCACGACGGTTCACGGCACCAGCCAGGACCAGGCCGGGTCGCGGGTGCCTTCGGGCAGTGACGTTCGCCGGGCTCGGCTTGTAGGATGCGGTGAGCTTGCGAACCGCATCGCCGAGGCCAGGGTCCGCGGTGCGGTTCCTGCGTCACCGCACCCTACGATTCTGCAGCTGCCGTTCACCCTCCGAGACCCATCAGGGCACCAGCCAGACCACCGCGGCGTAGCGCGCGAACTTGCCGGCGGCGACGAACGCGATCACCGGCCACCAGCCGATCCGCAGCCAGCCGGCGGCGACGCAGAGCGGGTCGCCGACCAGCGGCAGCCAGGAGAGCAGCAGCGCCGGGCTGCCCCAGCGTCCCAGCCAGGCCAGCGCGCGCTGCCGGCGCGGATCGGTCGGGGTCAGCCCGGGAAAGCGCCAGGCCAGCCAGCGGCCGAGGGCGACCGAGGTCAGGCCGCCGAGGGTGTTGCCGGTACCGGCGACGGCGACGATGGCCAGCGGCGCGTGGCTGCCGGCGAGCACCAGCGCGGCCGCGGCCAGCTCGGAACCGCCGGGCAACAGCGTGGCGGCAAGGACAGGCGCTCACCACGCGCAGGCTTAACGCCCCGTTGCGGTCGATCCTAGTGCATTGCGCGCCTGGGGGACTGTTGGGCACGCTGCGCTTTGCCCAACCTACAGGGATCCAGAAAAGAGAACGGGCGCCCGAGGGCGCCCGTTCCGATCACGACAGGGTCGTGCAGACCGGAATCAGAGCTTCCAGTCGTGACGCAGGCCGACCGCGAACATGTCGACTTCGTCAGCCTTCGAGTCGTCGTCGGTGTTGCGGTACTCGACGAAGACGCGGGTGGTCTTGCTCATGAAGTGACGCAGGTTGATCGCCCAGTCATCCACGTCGGCATCCTTGCTGGTGCCCGCGCTGTCCGACTCGTTGTTACGGTAGGCGATGGTGACCTGGTTGGTGTCGAAGGTGGCCCCGAACTCGATGGCAAAGCCGTCGACTTCCGCCCCGCCGGTCCCGGCGTCAGAATTGCCGTAGTTGGCGTCGACCCAGAAGTCGCCGAAGTTGTACTTGGCGCGCAGGCCCCAGACGTCGGTGTCGTTGCTGTCGGCGGGCTTGGCGGCCGAGCCGGCGGCCACGGTGATGGTGCAGGTGGTGCCACCACTAGCCGCGCAGGTGCCCGCCGTCG
>DATCZX010000207.1:0-5244 GCA_036525695.1 Gammaproteobacteria bacterium
AGTGGAAGGCCCAGTCCGGCGGCAGCATCACCCGCCAGCTGCGCCGGATGGGCGCCTCGCTCGACTGGGCCAACGAGCGCTTCACCATGGACGCCGGGCTGTCGCGCGCGGTCAGCGAGACGTTCGTGCAGCTGTACGACGCCGGGCTGATCTACCGCGGCCAGCGGCTGGTCAACTGGGACCCGGTGCTGCACACCGCGGTCTCCGACCTCGAGGTGGTCTCGACCGAGGAGAGCGGCCACCTGTGGCACATGCGCTACCCGCGCAGCGACGGCCAGGGCTTCGTCGTCGTCGCGACCACCCGCCCCGAGACCCTGCTCGGCGACACCGCGGTGGCCGTGCACCCGGACGACGAGCGCTACCGCGAGCTGGTCGGCCAGAGCGTCGAGCTGCCGCTGACCGGGCGCACCATCCCGGTGATCGCCGATGCCTACGTCGACCCGGCGTTCGGCACCGGCTGCGTCAAGATCACCCCGGCGCACGATTTCAACGACTACGCGGTCGGCCAGCGCCACGGCCTGCCGCTGATCAACGTGCTGACGGTCGACGCCAAGCTCAACGACAACGCGCCGGAGCCGTACCGCGGCCTCGACCGCTACGCCGCGCGCAAGGCGGTCGTCGCCGACCTCGAGGCCGCCGGGCTGCTCGAGAGGATCGACCCGCACAAGCTGATGGTGCCGCGCGGCGACCGCTCGCACAGCGTCATCGAGCCGTTCCTGACCGACCAGTGGTTCGTCGACCTGACCCGCGAGACCCAGGACGACGGCCGCCCCGGCGGGCTCGCCGCGATCACCCGGCCGGCGCTCGCGGCGGTCGCCGACGGCGACATCCGCTTCATCCCGGGCAACTGGATCAACACCTACAACCAGTGGCTGGAGAACATCCAGGACTGGTGCATCAGCCGGCAGATCTGGTGGGGCCACCGGATCCCGGCGTGGTACGACGACGCCGGCAACCTCTACGTCGCCGACAGCGAGGCGGCGGCGCGCGCCAAGTACCGGCTGGCCGACGACGTGGTGCTGCGCCAGGACGAGGACGTGCTCGACACCTGGTTCAGCTCGGCGCTGTGGCCGTTCTCGACCCTCGGCTGGCCCGAGGAGACGGCACGGCTGAAGAGCTTCTACCCGACCAGCGTGCTGGTCACCGGCTTCGACATCATCTTCTTCTGGGTCGCCCGGATGATCATGTTCGGGCTCTACTTCAAGCGCGAGGTGCCGTTCCGCGACGTCTACATCCACGGCCTGATCCGCGACGCCCACGGGCAGAAGATGTCGAAGTCGAAGGGCAACGTGCTCGACCCGATCGACCTGATCGACGGCATCGACCTCGAGGCGCTGGTGGCCAAGCGCACCGCCGGGATGATGCAGCCGCAGATGCGCGAACGGGTCGAGAAGCTGACGCGCAGCGAGTTCCCCGCCGGCATCCCCGCCTTCGGCACCGACGCGCTGCGCTTCACCTTCGCCGCGCTGGCCTCGCCCGGGCGCGACATCAACTTCGACCTCGGCCGCATCGAGGGCTACCGCAACTTCTGCAACAAGCTGTGGAACGCCGCCCGCTTCGTGCTGATGAACACCGAGGACCAGGACTGCGGCGACTCCGGCGGCGCGCTCGAGCTGTCGCCGGCCGACCGCTGGATCCAGTCGCGCTTCCAGCGCGCCGCGCGCAAGGTCGGCGAGCAGCTCGACGCCTACCGGCTCGACCTCGCCGCGCAGGCGCTCTACGAGTTCACCTGGAACGAGTACTGCGACTGGTACCTCGAGCTGGCCAAGCCGCTGCTGCAGTCGCCGAACTCGGGCGCCGCGGCCAAGCGCGGCACCCGCCACACGCTGGTCAGCGTGCTCGAGTCGCTGCTGCGCCTGGCCCACCCGCTGATGCCGTTCATCACCGAGGAGATCTGGCAGAAGGTCGCCCCGCTCGCCTGCCGCAGCGGCGCGACGATCATGCTGCAGCCCTACCCGCAGGCCGACCCGCGGCGCATCGACGCCCGCGCCGAGGCCGACCTCGAGTGGCTGATGGCCTGCGTGCTCGGCGTGCGCCAGATCCGCAGCGGCATGAACATCGCCCCAGGCAAGCCGCTGCCGCTGCTGGTGCGCAACGCCGGCGAGGCCGACCGCGAGCGGCTCGAGCGCTTCGGCGAGCTGCTCACCGCGCTGGCCCGGCTCGAGTCGCTGGAGCAGCTGACCGCCGCCGCGCGCGCGCCGGAGTCGGCGACCAGCGTGGTCGGCGAGATGCAGCTGCTGATCCCGATGGCCGGGCTGATCGACAAGGCGGCCGAGCTGGCGCGGCTGGACAAGCAGCTCGAGCGGCTCGGCCAGGACCTGGCCCGCGGCCGCGCCAAGCTGGAGAACCCGGACTTCGTCGACAAGGCGCCGGAGGCGGTGGTGGCGAAGGAGCGCGCGCGGGTCGACGAGCTCGCCGCGACGCTGGGCCAGCTGCAGTCGCAGCGCGAGAAGATCGCCGCGATCTAGCTAGCCCGGCGGCCGCTCCGGCGGCAGTTCCTTGCCGGCCTCGATCACCCGCGGCGGCGGCACCGACGGCAGCTCCTCGACCAGGCGGAAACCGAGCGTGACGGCGCGGAAGGCGGTGTAGCCGCCGTCGCGCGAGGCGGTGCGCAGGTAGTCCGGGGAATCCAGCCAGGAGCCGCCGCGGCCGACCCGCAGCCGCGCGTCGCTCGGCTTGGCGCAGCGCTGCTCGCCTCCGGCGTAGGCCGCGTCGTAGGCCGAGCAGGTCCACTCGCCGACGTTGCCGCTCATGTCGTGGATGCCCAGGTCGTTCGGCGGGCGGCCGCCGACCGGGTGGGCGCGGCCGCGGCAGTTGTCGGCGTAGCAGCCGAGCGGGTTGGCCTGGTCGGCGCCGCAGAAGCGCAGCGGCTTGCCGCCGCCGGTGCAGGCGTACTCCCACTCGGCCTCGGTCGGCAGCCGGAAGCGCCGGCCGCTGACGTCGCTGAGCCACTCGGCGTAGGCGACCGCCTCCTCCCAGCTGACGTTGATCACCGGCTGGCGCCCGCGGCCCCAGCCCTCGTCGTGCGGCGCGTCGCGCCCGGTGGCGGCGACGAAGCGGTCGTACTCGTCGAAGGTGACCTCGAAGCGGCCGATGCGGAAGTCGCCGACGCAGACCCGGTGGCGGTGCTCGTCGGCGTCGCGCCCGGGCTCGCCGGCGGCGCTGCCCATCTCGAAGCAGCCGCCGCGCACCGCGACCAGCTCGGGCAGCGGCACGCGCTCGAGCGCGCGCAGGCGGGAACGGACCTCGGTCACGTGGCGCCCCTGCGGGCAGGCGGCGAGGTACTCGGACAGGCGCGCGACGGTGCCCGCGGCCTCGACCCGCTGCCAGCGCACCTGGTCGGCGGCCGGGTCGCAGTTGGCCCGGGCCTGGCCGGCGAGGCCGAGCAGGGCCAGCGACAGCAAGAGCGCCCTTCCACGCATCGCGTCCACCCCCCTACCGCTCCGGGCATCGATCGCCGGAGTGTAGCAGCCCGCTCAGTCCGAAGGCAGGTCGCGGACGCGGACCAGCGCGAGCAGCTCCGCGCAGCCGGGCCGCAGCCCCGCCCACTCCTGCGCCAGCGCCAGCCGGGCCACCGCGGCGGTCGGCAACAGCTTGCCGTCGGCGGGCAGCGCGAGGGTCTCCCCGACCAGCGTCGCCAGCAGCTCCTCGAGGCCCGGGTTGTGGCCGACCAGCAGCACCCGCTCGGCGGCCACCGGGCAGCGCGCGAGCAGGCTCAGCAGCGTCGGCACGTCGGCCAGGTAGGCGCGCGGCTGCCAGTCGATGGCGTCCGGGTCGACGCCGAGTTCCTGGCACACCTTGCGCGCGGTGGCCTTGGCGCGCTTCGCCGGCGACGCCACCACGTGGTCGGGCAGCCACCCCTGGGCGGCGAGCCAGGCGCCGACGCGCGGCGCGTCGCGCTTGCCGCGGTCGTTCAGCGGGCGCTCGAAGTCGGACGCCGCGGCGGTGTTCCAGTCGGACTTGGCGTGGCGCAGGATCAGCAGTTCGCGGGTCATCCGGGGACTCCTCTGTGGGTCGGTGCGATGGGTCCGGGCGTGCCGCCCCCCGGGGCCTCAGCCGGCCGCCAGCGCGGCGGCGACCAGCGCGCGCGCCTCGTCCTGGATCCGCGCCAGGTGCCCGGCGCCGAGGAAGCTCTCGGCGTAGATCTTGTAGACCGCCTCGGTCCCCGACGGGCGCGCGGCGAACCAGCCGTTGCGGGTCGCCACCTTGAGCCCGCCGATCGGGTTGCCGTCGCCGGGGGCATGGGTCAGCACCGCCTCGATCGGCTCGCCGGCCAGCTCGCGCGCGCCGACCCGGCCGGCGTCGAGCCGGCCCAGCGCCGCCTTCTGCGCCGGGGTCGCCGGGGCGTCGAGGCGCGCGTAGCACGGCGCGCCATGCTCCTCTGCCAGCGCCTGGTACAGCTCGCCGGGGTCGCGGCCGCTGACCGCGGTGATCTCGGCGGCGAGCAGGCCGAGCAGCAGGCCGTCCTTGTCGGTGGTCCACGGGCGCCCGTCGCGGCACAGGAAGGTCGCGCCGGCGCTCTCCTCGCCGGCGAAGCCGAGGCTGCCGTCGGCGAGCCCGGCGACGAACCACTTGAAACCGACCGGGACCTCGAACAGGCGCCGCCCGAGCGCCGCGGCGACGCGGTCGATCAGGCTGCTGCTGACCAGGGTCTTGCCGACCGCGGCGGCGGCCGGCCAGCCGGGGCGGTGCGCGAACAGGTAGGCGATCGCCACCGCCAGGTAGTGGTTCGGGTTCAGCAGCCCGGCCGCGCGGGTGACGATGCCGTGGCGGTCGGCGTCGGTGTCGTTGCCGAAGGCGACGTCGAAGCGCTCGCGCAGCGCGATCAGCCCGGCCATCGCGTGCGGCGACGAGCAGTCCATGCGGATGCGGCCGTCGTGGTCGAGCGGCATGCAGCGGAAGGTCGGGTCGGCGACCGCGTTGAACAGCTCGAGCTCGAGCCCGTGGCGCTCGGCCAGCGGCGCCCAGAAGCCGAGCGCGGCACCGCCGAGGGCGTCGACGCCGATGCGCAGGCCGGCCCCGCGCAGCGCGTCGAGGTCGAGCACCGTGCCGAGGCCGGCGGCGTACTGGGCCGCGTAGTCGTGGCCCTCGACGCCGTCGGCGCGCCGCGCCCGCTGCAGCGGCAGGCGTTTGACCCCGTCCAGCCCGGCCGCCAGCAGCCGGTTCGCCTCGGTCTCGATCCACGCGGTCACCGCGCCCTCGGCCGGGCCGCCGTGCGGCGGGTTGTACTTGATCCCGCCGTCC
>DATCZX010000208.1:0-2640 GCA_036525695.1 Gammaproteobacteria bacterium
CCCCGCGCCGAGCCCCTCCTCGAGCTTGGCCACGGCCTGGGTGATCGCCGGCTGCGACAGGTGCACGCGCTTCGCCGCCTGGCTGATGCTGCGGCAGGCGGCGACCTCGCGGACCACGCGCAGGTGGCGCAGGTTGGGCGGGGCGAACTCCATCCCGGTCCATCTAGATTGGTGGAGGGCCAATCATATAGCAAGAACTTATGCTCTGGTGGGCAAAATCGAATGGCAAACAGGCGGTCGTCGTGGATACTTGGCGCTACGGGATGACCCGTCACGAACTTGCGGAGAGGCGAACCATGAGCGAGACCAAGACGGCCCTGGTGATCAGCGCCCATTCCGCCGACTTCGTCTGGCGCGCGGGCGGGGCCATCGCCCTGCACCGGAAGCGCGGCTACGAGGTGACCATCGTCTGCCTCTCCTACGGCGAGCGCGGCGAGTCGGCCAAGCTGTGGAAGCAGCCCGGCTGCACCCTGGAGCAGGTCAAGGTCGCGCGGCGCAAGGAGGCCGAGGCCGCCGCCGCCGCGCTCGGCGCGCACGATGTCCAGTTCTTCGACTGCGGCGACTACCCGCTGGAGCTCGACCGCGAGGCCAAGTACCGGCTGGTCGACGTGATCCGCAAGGTGCAGCCGCGCTTCATGCTCAGCCACTCGCAGTACGACCCGTACAACACCGACCACGCCTACGCCACGCGGGTGGCGATGGAGTGCCGGATGATCGCCCAGGCGTGGGGCCACAACCCCGGCGAGAAGGTCCTCGGCGCGCCGCAGCTCTACCTGTTCGAGCCGCACCAGACCGAGCAGATGGGCTGGAAGCCGGACGTCTTCCTCGACATCAGCGAGGTGTGGGAGCAGAAGCGTGCGGCGATCGAGTGCATGGCCGGCCAGGAGCACCTGTGGGACTACTACACGCGGCTGGCCGAGAACCGTGGCAACCACTTCCGGCGCAACTCCGGCGGCATGGCCGGCGGGCGCGCGGCGCGCTACGCCGAGGGCTTCCAGTCGATCTACCCGCGCACCGTGGACGAGCTCTGATGGGCGTCGTGGTGCAGCAGGTCGAGCGCGCGGAGCAGGCGGTGATCGACGGCCTGGCCGAGTGCGGCGTCGCCACGGTGCACGAGGCGCAGGGGCGCAAGGGGCTGCTGGCCAGCCACCTGCGGCCGATCTACCCCGGCGCCCGCGTCACCGCCCGGCGACAACTGGATGGTGCACGTGGCGATCGAGCAGCTGCGCCCGGGCGACCTGCTGCTGCTGGCCCCGACCTCGCCGTGCGGGGACGGCTACTTCGGCGACCTGCTGGCGACCTCGGCGCAGGCCCACGGCTGCGTCGGCCTGGTCATCGACGCCGGCGTCCGCGACCTCCGCGAGCTGACCGAGATGCGCTTCCCGGTCTGGTCGAAGGCGGTGTTCGCGCAGGGCACGGTCAAGGAGACGCTGGGCTCGGTCAACGTCCCGGTGGTCTGCGCCGGCGCACTGGTCAACGCCGGCGACGTGGTCGTCGCCGACGACGACGGCGTCTGCGTGGTGCGCCGGGCCGAGGCCGCCACGGTGCTCGCCGAGGCGCGTGCCCGGGTCGAACGCGAGGAGGCCAAGCGCGCGCGGCTGGCCGCCGGCGAGCTCGGCCTCGACATCTACGAGATGCGCCCGCGGCTCGCCGCGAAGGGGCTGAAGTATGTCTGAAGGCGTCCGCTGCATGTGGCTGCGCGGCGGCACCTCGAAGGGCGGCTACTTCCTCGCCGACGACCTGCCGGCCGACACCGCGGCGCGCGACGCCTTCCTGCTCGGCGTGATGGGCTCGCCCGACCCGCGCCAGATCGACGGTCTCGGCGGCGCCGACCCGCTGACCTCGAAGGTCGCGGTGATCCGGCGCTCGCAGCGACCGGGGGTCGACGTCGACTACCTGTTCCTGCAGGTGTTCGTCGACCGCGCGCTGGTCTCCGACGCGCAGAACTGCGGCAACATCCTCGCCGGGGTCGGCCCGTTCGCGCTCGAGCGCGGCCTGGTCCAGGCGCGCGACGGCGAGACCCCGGTGACCGTCTACATGGAGAACACCGGCCAGGTCGCCGAGGCGCGCGTGCGCACGCCCGGCGGCGTGGTGACCTACGCCGGCGACGCGCGGATCGACGGGGTCCCCGGCAGCGCCAGCCCGCTGCCGCTCCTGTTCCGCGACATCGCCGGCGCGAGCTGCGGCGCGCTGCTGCCGACCGGCAACGCGGTCGACCTGGTCGACGGCATCGAGGTCACCTGCATCGACAACGGCATGCCGGTGATCGTGCTGCGCGCGGCCGACCTCGGACTGCGCGGCGACGAGAGCCGCGAGGCGCTCGACGCCGACAGCGCGCTGAAGGCGCGGCTCGAATCGATCCGGCTGCAGCTCGGGCCACGGATGAACCTCGGTGACGTCGCCGACAAGTCGGTGCCGAAGCTGACCCTGGTCAGCCCGCCCGCGGCCGGCGGCACGCTGTCGACGCGCACCTTCATCCCGCACCGCTGCCACGCCTCGATCGGCGTGCTCGGCGCGGTCAGCGTGGCCACCGCGGTGACGTTGCCGGACTCGCCGGCCGCCAGCGTCGCCGCCCCGGGTGCCGCGCAGGCGGCGCTGCTGGAGATCGAGCACCCGAGCGGCGCGACCGCGGTGCTGCTC
>DATCZX010000209.1:0-2057 GCA_036525695.1 Gammaproteobacteria bacterium
GCCCCCGGGGCGCGCATCGCCTACGGTGACGGACGCACCCTGCGCGACTGGTACAGCAAGAAGCTCGCGCGCAGCTTCGCCGCGGTGACCTTCGTCCCGCCGGTCGAGCTGCTGCCACCGGCCCGCCGAAGCCCCCTGCCCACGACAAGGAACGCACGATGCCAGGCACCCGTTTCAGTATCGAAGTCCAGCCGACCCTGCCCGAGCGCCTCGCCCGGCTCGAGGAGCTGGCCAGCGACCTGCTCTACAGCTGGGACCGCGAGGTGCGCGGCCTGTTCTGGCGCCTCGACGCCGCGCTGTGGGAGAACTGCCACCACAACCCGCG
Organism: Gammaproteobacteria bacterium; assembly: GCA_036525695.1. GTDB lineage: Bacteria > Pseudomonadota > Gammaproteobacteria > QNFN01 > QNFN01 > DATCZX01. The sequence continues at coordinate 326 of DATCZX010000209.1, forward strand.
CATCTTCCTGCGCCGCGTCGCCCAGGCGCGCCTCGACGCCGCCGCGCGCGACCGCGTGTTCCTCGAGGACTACGCCCGGGTCATCTCGAGCTACGACAGCTACCACCGCGAGGCCTCGCGCAGCGACCTCGAGCTGGTGCTGAACCCGGCCGAGGACCTGGTCGCCTATTTCTGCGCCGAGTTCGGCTTCCACGAGAGCTGCCCGATCTACTCGGGCGGCCTCGGCATCCTCGCCGGCGACTACTGCAAGGCGGCCAGCGACCTCGGCCTGCCGTTCGTCGCCGTCGGCCTGCTCTACCGCCAGGGCTACTTCACCCAGACCATCGACGCGCACGGCAACCAGGTCGCCCACTACACGCCGATCCGCTTCAGCGACCTGCCGGTGCGCCGGGCGACCGCCGCCGACGGCAGCCCGCTGGAGGTCGAGCTGCAGCTGCCCGGGCGGGTGCTGCGGCTGAACGTCTGGCTGGCCAAGGCCGGCCACATCCAGCTGGTGCTGCTCGACAGCGACCGGCCGGAGAACAGCGACGACGACCGCGCGATCACCTACCAGCTCTACGGCGGCGACGAGCAGACGCGGATCCAGCAGGAGATGGTGCTCGGCATCGGCGGCGTGCGCGCCCTCGACAAGCTCGGCCTGCGCCCGACGGTCTGGCACATCAACGAGGGCCACGCGGCGTTCTCGATCCTCGAGCGCTGCCGCGAAGCGGTCGCCGGCGGGCTGCCGTTCGCCGCCGCGCTGGAACTGGTCGCGGCCGGCACGGTGTTCACCACCCACACCCCGGTCCCGGCCGGGCACGACATCTTCCCGCGCCAGCTGGTCGAGCAGTACCTCGGCGACTACGCCGCCGGGCTCGGGCTGGACCTGGGGCAGTTCATCGCCCTCGGCACCCACGGCGACGACCGCGAGCGCTTCAACCAGACCGCGCTGGCGCTGCGCGGCTCGCGCTTCCACAACGGCGTCAGCGCGATCCACGGCGCGGTCGCGGCACGCATGGAGGCGTATGCCTGGGCGCAGGTGCCGCCGGCCGAGAACCCGCTGACGCACGTCACCAACGGGGTCCACGTGCCGACCTTCCTGGCGCGCGAGTGGGTCAACCTGTTCGACATGCGCTTCAGCGGCCAGTGGCGCAGCGAGCTGCTGAACGAGGAGTACTGGGAGCGCATCGACGAGCTGCCCGACCACAGCTTCTGGAGCCTGCGCCAGTCGCTGAAGTCCGAGATGCTCGCCGACGTGCGCCGCCGCGCCATCGCCCAGCACCGGCGCAACGGCCTCGGCCCGGGGCAGGTCGAGCGGCTGGTGCGCCACCTCGACCCGGACGACCCGGAGGTGCTGACCGTCGGCTTCGCGCGCCGCTTCGCCACCTACAAGCGCGCCACGCTCTGGTTCAGCGACGCCGAGCGGCTGGCGCGGCTGCTGAACCACCCGGAGCGCCCGGCGGTGCTGATCTTCGCCGGCAAGGCGCACCCGCGCGACATCCCCGGGCAGGACCTGATCCGGGCGATCCACGGCTTCGCCCAGCGGCCGGAGTTCGAGGGGCGCATCATCCTGCTCGAGGGCTACGACATGGCGCTGGCGCGCAAGCTGGTCGCCGGCTGCGACGTCTGGGCCAACACCCCGGAGTACCCGCTCGAGGCCAGCGGCACCTCGGGGCAGAAGGCCGGGATCAACGGCGTGATCAACCTCAGCGTGCTCGACGGCTGGTGGGGCGAGGGCTACAACGGCGACAAC
>DATCZX010000210.1:0-2238 GCA_036525695.1 Gammaproteobacteria bacterium
GGCTTTTTCGGTGAAAAACGGGAACGCCACGCCGCCGAAGTTGGATCCGCCGCCGCAGGGCGCGAATATCATGTCGGGAAAGTCACCTGCGATTTCGAATTGCTTCCTCGCCTCCAGCCCGATAATCGTCTGGTGCAGGCAGACGTGGTTCAGCACCGAGCCGAGCGCGTAGTTGGTGTCGCCGCGCGAGGCCGCCTCCTCGACCGCCTCGGAGATCGCGATGCCGAGCGAGCCGGGCGAATCGGGGTCGGCGGCGAGGATCTTGCGTCCGGACTCGGTCAGGTTGGTCGGGCTCGGCAGCACCTCGGCGCCCCAGGTCTCCATCATCGAGCGCCGGAACGGTTTCTGCCCGAAGCTGACCTTGACCATGTAGACGCGCACCGACAGGCCGAACATGCGCCCGGCCAGCGCCAGCGACGAGCCCCACTGGCCGGCGCCGGTCTCGGTGGCGAGGCGGCGGATGCCGGCCTCGTGGTTGTAGTAGGCCTGCGGCACCGCCGAGTTCGGCTTGTGCGAGCCGGCCGGGCTGACGCCCTCGTACTTGTAGTAGATCTTCGCCGGGGTGCCGAGCGCCTGCTCCAGGCGGTGGGCGCGGAACAGCGGCGACGGCCGCCACATGCGCAGCGCCTCGCGCACCGGGTCGGGGATCGGGATCCAGCGCTCGGCGGAGACCTCCTGCTCGATGATCCCCGGCGGGAAGATCGCGCCGAGCGCGTCCGGCCCGACCGGGTTGCCGTCCGGCCCGAGCGGCGGCGCTGGCGGGTTGGGCATGTCGGCGACGACGTTGTACCAGTGGGTCGGGATCGCCGACTCGTCGAGCAGGAACTTGTTCTGCATGCTTCTCCTCCGCTGGGATGGGTTGCGCGGCTCACTCGCGGCGCAGTTCCGGGTAGACGCGCGCCATCTTGACCGCGTTCCCGGTGGTTTGCACTACCTCGACCGGGTACCCCGCCAGGCGCACCGTGGTGCCGGGCTCGGGGATGTCCTCGAGGTAGTCGATGATCAGCCCGTTCAGGGTCTTCGGGCCCTCGGTCGGGAACTGCCAGCCCATGCTGCGGTTCAGTTCGCGGATGTTCGCCGAGCCGTCGACCAGGTAGCTGCCGTCCTCCTGCGGGAAGACGTCCTTGATGGTGTCGGCCGGGTCGGTGGTGAACTCGCCGACGATCTCCTCGAGCAGGTCCTCCATGGTGACCAGGCCGAGGATGTCGCCGTACTCGTTGACCACCAGGCCGAAGCGGCGCTTCTGCCGCTGGAAGTTGATCAGCTGCTTGTTCAGCGGCGTGCCGGCGGGGATGAAGTAGGCCTTGCGCACGGTGCGCTCGAACTCCTCCCGGCTCAGCCGCGAATCCTGCAGCAGCAGCTGCGGCATCTTGCGCAGGTGCACGTAGCCGACCACGTTGTCGAGGCTCTCGCGGAAGACCGGCAGGCGCGCGTAGGGGCTGGTGGCGAGCTGCTGCAGGATCTCGTCCCAGTCGTCGTCGAGGTCGATGCCGATCACCTCGTTGCGCGGCACCATGATGTCCTCGACGGTGACCTCCTCGAGGTCGAGGATGCTCAGCAGCATGCGCCGGTGGCGCTTCGGCAGCGGCCCCGGGGCCTCGAGCACCACGCTGCGCAGCTCCTCGCTGGTCAGCGGCGCCTCGCCGTGGCGGTCCGGGTCGACACCGAGCAGCCGCAGCAGGTTGTTGCCGATCCAGTTGACCACCCAGACCAGCGGGTAGAGCACCTTCAGCAGCGGCTCGTAGACCCAGGCGGCGACGAAGGCGATGCGCTCGGGGTGCAGCGCGGCCAGGGTCTTCGGCGTCACCTCGGCGAAGATCAGGATCACCAGCGTCAGCAGGCCGGTGGCGACCGCGATGCCGACCTCGCCGAGCAGCCGCAGCGCGATCACCGTGGCGATCGCCGAGGCGGCGATGTTGACGAAGTTGTTGCCGAGCAGGATCAGGCCGATCAGCCGGTCGGGCCGCTGCAGCAGCCGGCGCGCGCGCAGCGCCCCGGCGTGGCCCTCGCGCGCGAGGTGCCGCATCCGGTAGCGGTTCAGCGACATCAGGCCGGTCTCCGATCCGGAGAAGAACGCCGACAGGATGATCAGCACCAGCAGCGCCACGAACAGGACGCTAAGCGGAACATCGTCCAACGGGAAGCTGGCCTCGCGGTGGGGTTAGGGTGCTGTTCTACGGGGGCGCCGCGGGACTGTCAACGTCAGACCCGCTGCAGCACCAGCTCGAGCACGAACTT
>DATCZX010000211.1:0-2353 GCA_036525695.1 Gammaproteobacteria bacterium
CACCTGGGGACAGATGTATTTATTGCCGGACAATAAATACATCTGTCCCCATTAACTCACAGCGCGGCTTCACGCTGATCGAGATCATGGTGGTGGTGGTGATCCTCGGCATCCTCGCCGCGATCATCGTGCCGCGGGTGCTCGACCGGCCCGACACCGCGCGCATCGTCAAGGCGCGCCAGGACATCCGCACGCTGGAGAGCGCGCTGAACCTGTACCGGCTAGACAACTACCACTACCCGAGCACCGAGCAGGGGCTCGAGGCGCTGGTCACCAAGCCCGGCGGCGAGCCGGACGCGCGCAACTACCCGCAGGGCGGCTACATCGACCGGCTGCCGATCGACCCGTGGCAGCGCCCGTACCTGTTCCTCAACCCCGGCGAGCACAGCGCCATCGACGTCTACACGCTCGGTGCCGACGGCGTGCCGGGCGGCGAGGGTCCCGATGCGGACATCGGCAACTGGAACCTCAACTAGCCACCCGTCGGAGTTGCGTCCAAGAGCCGGCGGTGGCGAGACGCCGGCCCGTTTCTCCGCACCTTCGCGTCGCCTGGAGGTGACGGTTTTCGACGCACGGACCGACGACCTGCCCCACCCTCCCCCGCGGCCCGCTGCGCCCCACGCGGTGGCCGGCTTCAGCCTGCTCGAGGTGCTGGTCGTGCTGCTGCTGATCGGCATACTCCTGACCATGGCGACGCTGTCGCTGGCCCCGCTGCTCGGCCGCGGCGGCGGCAACGCGGCGGCCCACCTGGCCGCGGTCGCGACCCTGGCCAGCGACCAGGCGACGCTGCAGGGCACCGAGCACGGGCTCGAGCTGAGCCGCGACGGTTACCGCGTGCTGGCGCTGGTCGGCGGCAGCTGGCTGGCGCTCGACGACGACCCGGCGTGGCGGCCGCAGCGGCTCGGCGAGGGCTTCACGCTGCACCTGCAGGCCGAGGGACGGACCGTCCCGCTGCCGGAGAAGCTCGGCGGCGAGCCGCAGCTGATCCTCTACTCGAGCGGCGAGAGCACGCCGTTCGAGCTCGAGCTGCGCGGCGCCGGCAGCGACTGCGTGCTGCGCGGCGACGGCTTCACGCTGGCCGCCCCGGAGTGCACGGCCGGATGAACGGAACGGGGACAGGCCCAGCCATCGGGCCGCCGCAGCATCCTCTCTGCTCCCCGGCGGCGAGGGAGGCCGGGAGGGGGAGAATCCCGGGCACCAGGCCACAGCGCCCTCCTCCCCTCTCCCCGGCGGGGAGAGGGGCCGGGGGTGAGGGGTTATCCCGCTCGCGCGGCTTCACGCTGATCGAGATCCTGGTCGCGCTGGCGGTGCTGGCGCTCGGCCTCGGCGCGCTGCTCGGCGCCAGCGCCAGCCAGTCGCGCAACACCGGCTACCTGGTCGAGCGCACGCTGGCGCAGTGGGTGGCGGCCAACGTGGTCGCCGGCTACCGCGTCGAGAGCGGCTGGCCCGACCTCGGCGAGAGCCGCGGCAAGGCCGAGATGGGCGGCAGCGACTGGCACTGGCGCGCCGCCACCAGCGCCACCGACGACCCCGACCTGCGCCGGCTCGAGGTCGCCGTGCGCCCGCGCGAGGACGACCCGGCGCCGGTCACCACGCTGGTCGCCTACCTCGGCCGCCCGGCGGAGACCCGGCCGTGACGCGCGCGCGCGGTTTCACGCTGATCGAGCTGCTGGTCGCGCTGACCATCTTCGCGCTGCTCTCGCTGCTCGCCTACGGCGGCCTCGACAGCGTGCTCAACGCCAGCGAGCACACCCGCGCGCGGGCGCAGCGGCTCGGCGAGCTGCAGCGCGCGATGACGCGGCTGGCCGACGACTTCTCCCAGCTGGCGCCACGCCCGGTGCGCGACGGCTTCGGCGACCCCGAGCCGGCGCTGCTGGCCACCAGCGCCGCCGAGCCGCCGCTGGCGTTCAGCCGCGCCGGCTGGCCGAACCCGGCCGGGCAGCCGCGCAGCACGCTGCAGCGGGTAGCCTACCGGCTCGAGGAGCGCGCGCTGCTGCGCCAGAGCTGGAACGTGCTCGACCGCGCCCCGGAGAGCCGCGTGCAGGTGCAGCGGCTGCTGGAGCAGGTCGACGGCCTGCTGCTGCGCTTCCGCGACGACCAGGGCCAGTGGAGCAGCGACTGGCCGCCGGCCGGCGAGGCCCGCGAATCGGCGTCCCTGCCGGTGGCGATCGAGGTGGTGCTCGACGTCGAGGGTTTCGGCCGCATCACCCGCCTGGTGGCGACGCGTGGTTAGCATCAACAGGGCGCCGGACACCGACGCCGGGCTGGATCGCGCCGGGGACGGCGCTCCTACGACGCTAGCGGGCTCTTCCCGTAGGAGCCGCGTCCCCGCGGCGACCGGGCGCCCGGCCGG
>DATCZX010000212.1:0-3090 GCA_036525695.1 Gammaproteobacteria bacterium
GATCTCCTCGGCGCTGACCGGCGGGTGGGCCGGGATGCCGAGCCGGCCGCTCTCGGCGGCCTGCGGCAGCGGTTCGCCGCGGATCACGCGCAGCGCGCCGTCGAGGAAGTTGACGTAGCCCTGGGCGCCGGCGTCGACCACGTGGGCCTCGCGCAGCACCGCCAGCTGCTCGGGGGTGCGGGCGAGGGCGCGGCGCGCGGCCGCGAGCAGGGTCTCGGCCAGCCCGGCGAGGTCGTGCCCGGCCGCGGCGGCCTGCCGCGCGGCATCGCTGGTGGCGCGCATCACCGTGATGATGGTGCCCTCGACCGGGGTCTCCAGGGCGTCGTGGGCGGCGCTGCTGGCGTGGCCGAGGCAGTCGACGAAGTCGGGCATCGGCACCCGCGGGCGGTCGCCGATCGCCTGCGACAGGCCGAGGAACCAGTGCGCCAGGATCAGCCCGCTGTTGCCCTTGGCGCCGAGGATGCTGGCCTCGGCCGCGACCCGGGCCACGCTGCCCAGCGCGCGGGTGCCGTTGAGCTCGCGCAGCGCGGCCGCGGTGGCCGACAGCGACAGCGCCATGTTGGTGCCGGTGTCGCCGTCGGCGACCGGGAAGACGTTGATCGCGTTGATCTGCTCGCGGGTGTGGCGCACCCAGTCGGCGCCGCCGATGACGACGCGGCGGAAGCGGGGCCCGTCCAGGTAGTTGATCGGCATCGTTACTCCCCTCCGGAGTACGAGGATAAACCATGCGGCACGCCGTGTTGACCGCCCCGGGGCCGCTGGCAGGCCCCGGGAGCATCGGCCATAATCCACCCCCCTTCGTCGCCGGGACCCGCCATGTGGTTCAAGAACCTGCAGCTGTTCCGCCTGCTCGAGCCGGTCGCGCTCGAGCCCGCCGAGCTCGAGGAGCGGCTCGCCGCGCTGGCCTTCCGCGACTGCGGCAGCCTCGAGTTCAGCAGTGACGGCTGGGCCCCGCCGCTGGGGCCGCTGGGCGAGCAGCTGGTGCACGCCGCCGGCGGCTTCCTGCTGCTCTGCGCCTGCCGCCAGGAGAAGCTGCTGCCGGCCGGGGTGATCAACGAGTTCGCCGCCGACGAGGTCGCCGCGCTCGAGCGCCAGCGCGGCGGGCTCAAGCTGCCGCGGCGCGACCGCCAGGCGGTGCGCGAGGCGATCGTCACCAAGCTGCTGCCGCAGGCCCTGCCGCGCAACCGGCGCACCTGGGCGGTGCTCGACCAGCGCGGCGGCTGGCTGTGGGTCGACAGCAGCACGCCGGCGCGCGCCGAGGAGCTGGTCACGCTGCTGCGCGAGGCGCTCGGCAGCCTGAAGGCGGCGCCGCCGCAGGCGCCGCTCGGCCCGGCGACGATGCTGACCCGCTGGCTCGGCGGCGACGGCCTCCCCGGAGCCTTCACCCTCGGCGACGCCTGCGAGCTGCGCGACCCGACCGACAAGGGGCGGGTGGTGCGCTGCCGCGGCATGGACCTCTCCAGCGAGGAGGTCCAGGGGCACCTGGCCTCCGGCATGCAGGCGGTGCGCCTGGCGCTGCTGTGGCACGACCGGCTGGCGTTCAGCGTCGACGCCGAGCTGGCGGTGCGCGGCCTGCAGTTCACCGACATCGTCCGCGACGAGGCCGAGGACGTCGCCGCCGACAGCGAGCTCGAGCGCTTCGATGCCGATTTCGCGCTGATGAGCCTGGAGCTGGCCCGGTTCATCCCGGAGCTGCTCGCGGCGTTCGGCATCGCGCGCCCCGCGAACCGCTGAGAAGCGAACCGCCCGGGCTCGCCGCGGTCTCATCCGTGGACTCCGCAGCACCGCCCAAGCACACGTAAATACAGGGAATTCCGCACATGGTCGATGTCACCGCCGCCCCTTCGTTCGAGTACCTCGGCAGCGTGCCGGTCGCCTCGCTGAACCTCACGGTGCACGAGTTCCGCCACCGCGTGACCGGGGCGCAGCACTACCACGTCGCCGCCGACGACCCGAACAACGTGTTCCTGGTGGCGTTCCGCACGGTGCCGCAGGATTCCACCGGGGTGGCCCACATCCTCGAGCACACCGCGCTCTGCGGCAGCGCGCGCTACCCGGTGCGCGACCCGTTCTTCATGATGACGCGGCGCTCGCTCAACACCTTCATGAACGCCTTCACCAGCAGCGACTGGACCGCCTACCCGTTCGCCAGCCAGAACCGCAAGGACTACGAGAACCTGCTGCAGGTCTACCTCGACGCGGCCTTCTTCCCCAACCTCGACCCGCTCGACTTCGCCCAGGAGGGGCACCGGGTCGAGTTCGCCGACCCCGCCGACCCGGAGAGCCCGCTGGTCTACAAGGGGGTGGTGTTCAACGAGATGAAGGGGGCGATGAGCTCGCCGGTGCGCGCGCTGTGGGACGCGCTGGCCGAGCGGCTGTTCCCGACGGTGACCTACCACTGGAACAGCGGCGGCGACCCGGAGGTGATCCCGCAGCTGACCCATGACCAGCTGGTCGCGTTCCACCGCACCCACTACCACCCGTCGAACGCGATCTTCATGACCTACGGCGACATCCCCGCCGACCAGCTGCAGCAGCGCTTCGAGGAGCTCGCGCTGCAGCGCTTCGAGCGGCAGCCGGGGAGGATCGAGGTCCCCGACGAGCAGCGCTTCGACGCCCCGCTGGTGGCCGAGGCGCGCTACCCGCTGGCCGCCGAGGAGGCGACCGGCGAGCGCACCCACCACGTGCTCGGCTGGCTGCTCGGCCGCTGCACCGACCTCGAGACGGTGCTGACCGCGCACCTGCTCAACGGCGTGCTGCTCGACAACAGCGCCTCGCCGCTGCGCGACGCGCTCGAGTCCAGCGACCTCGGCAGCGCGCCGTCGCCGCTGTGCGGCCTCGACGACAGCACGCGCGAGATGGTGTTCGCCTGCGGCCTCGAGGGCAGCGCTCCCGAGCGCGGTGCCGAGGTCGAGGCGCTGGTGCTGGAGACCCTGCGCCGGGTCGCCGAGGAGGGGGTCGACCAGGGGCTGGTCGAGTCGATGCTGCACCAGCTGGAGCTGAGCCAGCGCGAGATCGGCGGCGACCACTTCCCGTACGGCCTGCAGCTGCTGGTGAACTCGCTGAACGCCGCGGTGCACGGCGGCCATC